>CAUZVF010000226.1:0-7339 GCA_963582955.1 Planctomycetota bacterium | reverse complement strand
GCGAATGCCCGCTCTTTTTTGTTTCACGCAAGCGGACGAAGACAGTTTTCCAACAAACGTAGCCGGATTTGTGAGAATTCGGTCTTTGCCGTAGTCTCATGACCTCAGTGACTGGTAAATCTGAACTTGTCGCTTGCTCTTTCGAATTGTCGATCTCCATCGAGTGTAGCAATCGAGGAATAATCATGGCCGCTGGCCGGTGGAAAGCCCAGACTTGTAAAAGAAGCCGCAAGCCGGTCGTGCGCTGTTGGCTCGCTGCAATCGTGTTTGCGTCGGCATTCAGCACGTTTGTCGAATCGGCCGAGATTCGGATATGCAACAAATCTGGCCTGGCGAAAAAGAAAACGACGGAACTCCGAACTCGGGATTTGAATCGCGAAAAAAAGGACAACCGATTACGGATACCGGTTCCCGGCGAATGGGTTTGGTCACCAGTTTTGGATGTCACGGCAAATCACGCATACTTGTCGAAGCAGTTCACGATTGACAAAGCATTGCAAAAGGCGACGGTGCATATCGCCGCCGATTTTTGTCACGCACGGTTGCGTCTGAACGGCAATGATGTCGCGCTCGTGGAGGATTATAGTCCGCTCGTTCGAATTGACGTCACTCGATTCATGCGTCGTGGCGCGAACGAATTCGCGGTAGTCTGCCGTTCGGGCGATGGACCATCGGCCATCGCACTTGTGTTGGAATTGGCTTTCAACAACGGCACCAGATCGGTCATCGCAACAAACCAGTCCTGGCGTGTTATCTCGAAGAATCCAGAGAGCAATCTTCAGTCATCCAACATCACGAAAGCCATTTCGTTCGGAAAACTGTCGTTCGAACCTTGGTTCCGGTTGGACAATGACATTGCGATCGGAGAAATCGACGATTACACGCAATGGAAACAGGCGCTGAGCCAAGAATCCGGTGCGGACCCCGCAATGTTTCGCATGGCGCCCGGATTCGAGATTGAACTGCTGCGTTCCGCGAGAAAGGACGAAGGTTCCTGGATCGGTCTCGCGTTTGATCCGAACGGCCGGTTGGTCATTTCCCGTGAAGACAAGGGACTCTTGCGGTTGACGCTGCCCACGGGCACCGACACGGCAATTCAAGTGACGACAATCAACAACACGCTGCTCGAATGCCGCGGGCTACTGTTCGCGCACGGCAGCCTCTATGCAAACGCCAACAACTCGAAAGCGCTTTATCGGCTGCGTGATACAAATGGCGACGATCAGTTTGACGAGGTGAAACGCCTCTACGAATCTGGCGGATCCGTCGGCCACGGCCGCAACGATCTGGCTCTCGGACCAGACGGGCTAATCTATTCGATTCACGGCGACGCCGTTGACATGCCAACCAACGCTCGCGATCGGACGAGCCCCTTCGGCGAGCATCGCCGTAACATCAAGACTCGCGAAGGTCACGTCATGCGAATGGATCGTGATGGCAATAATCTCGAATTGGTACTTGGCGGATTACGTAATCCTTATGGAATTGATTTCAACATCGACGGGGAAATGTTCACATACGATGCCGATGCCGAGTTTGATATGGGAGCTCCTTGGTATCGGCCGACTCGGGTCATGCATTTGGTATCCGGGACGGATTATGGTTGGCGCGGAGTCACCGGCAAGTGGCCGCCCTATTATCCCGATCATCCAGACAACGCCCGCCCCGTTTTCGATGTCGGCAAGGGTTCGCCAACGGCGGTTAAATTCGGCACGGACAGCAACTTTCCGGCACACTATAAGAAGGCGCTTTTCATTCTTGATTGGGCCTACGGGCGAATCATGGCGATCCACATGAGTCCGCGCGGTGCGAGCTACATTTGCGGGGCCGAAACATTCGCCAAAGGCCGGCCATTCAACGTCACCGATCTGGCATTCGGACCAGACGGCGCGATGTATGTCGTCACTGGCGGACGAAAAACGCAATCAGGACTCTATCGCATTCGATATGTTGGCTCGTCAATGAATCCAATTCCTGAAACAATTCAGCAGAAAAAATGCCGAGAATTCTCGTCACGACTGCGTGCGATCCGACGGTCTCTGGAAGCGTACCACGGAAAACAGGATTCGAACGCAATCGAAGCGGCGTGGCCGTACCTCGGTCATTCGGATCCGTCTGTTCGTTATGCCGCCCGGATTGCCATTGAACACCAACCGATCAGCGAGTGGCAGAATCGTGCGCTCGTCATCGATGACGTAACGGCGTCACTGACGATTTTGATGACTCTCTCGCAAACAGCATCCCCCGGCATTTTGCCGCGGATCCTATCACGGTTGAATTCATTTTCATTTTCCACACTCTCAACGTCCGACAAACTCGCGGCTCTTCACGCCTATTCGAATTGCCTATCTCGGCTCAAGACACCTGACTCGGAAGTTGCCGCCAAGGCTATTGCGCGAATGAACCGTGCGTATCCAGATTCTCAATTCACGGTCAACCAAGAACTCTGCAAGATCCTGTCCGATCATCATTCCAAGAGTTTCGTCACGAAGACAATCACACTCTTGGAATCCACCGATCGGCAGGCCGAGAAATTGCATTACCTGTTCGCACTTCGAAATGTGAAGCAAGGTTGGACAATCAAACTGCGGCGGAAATACCTCGAGCATCTCGCGGCAACACGGTACTACCAAGGCGGAGACGGTTTGCCGAAGTTTATCGACCAGATCAAGGCCGAGGCATTGGCCACGCTCTCGGACGACGAAAAGTCTTTACTCGTTGCATCTCTTAAGCAACTCGAAAATTCGACACGTGCCGAGGAATTCACCGATCTGAAACGGTCATTCGTCAGAGAATGGTCGATTGCCGATTTGAATTCTGAGTTTGGGAAATTCGACCGAGGACGCAACTTCGAAAACGGCAAATCCATGTTTCGAGCCGCCTTGTGCGTTCGCTGCCACCGCATTCTGGGCGAAGGACACACGACAGGCCCCGACCTCACCTCCGTGGCACGGCGATTTAGCCGTGGCGATATTCTGGAATCGATCGTCAATCCCTCCAAAATCGTGGCCGAGAAATATCGCAACGCTCAGATTGTCACAACATCGGGAAAAGTGATCGTCGGCCGAATCTTTCTGCAGAGTGACTACCGTTCGCCGGAACTCAAGGTAGCCACCGACCCCTTAAATCCCTACAAGACGACAACGATCCCAAAGAATGAAATCGAATCGCACACAAGAACGAGCATTTCAGCAATGCCAAAGGGCCTGTTGAACACGCTCAACGAGAAGGAAATCCTTGACCTGCTCGCGTACATCGAATCCGGGGGAAATCGCAATCACCCAATCTGGCGCGCGGCGGAATAGGACGGCGCGTTCATTCCATTCGAGGTTGGCTACAAACAGGCGTTATCGATTCCGTTTCACGACTGGTCCGCGATTTCAGGCGTCAAATCCGTCCAATCTCCGCACCAGTTGCACTCTGGAGCATGTCAAGGTTCTCACGATAGTCTTCGTCGCTATTGCCCTGCCAAGCCATCAAGCGTTTGTCTTTGGGTTGCCGCAGCCAAATTTGATAGTCGCCGCCGATCCACGGGAGCAGTCGATCGAACACGCGCGAGAAAACCCATTGGATTGGCCCGAATAGGAAAAACGTTCCCCATCCAGCATGTTGCTCGATCTTGGTTTCAACGGCGACGACCCGTTTCAGTTTGCAACTCTTCGGCGGCAACGGATAAAAGCAAACAATCATCCGAGTTCGAAACCGCTCGTCCGTGATTTGAGACTGACGATACGTGCCCACCAAGACCGTCACGAAAGCGCCCGCAACGATCTTTTGCAGAATCCCGAAACTGCTGACAAGCGCCGGAATCCAAACGATCGCCAGCAAGATACAGCGCAAGCGGACTCGGGGAACGGGCTGTAGATTCTTGATCAATTCTCGTTCCGTGATTGTTCGTAACTCTGTTGGACTTCCTTCTCTTCCAGAGCCCGATTGAAGATGGCGACGCGTTCGATGCCGCCCGACCAGTTGCGGTTTCGGTCCCATTCGTCTCCGAACAGGAAATGCTGCTTCGTCCAATTCTTGAATCCGCCCCGGATGTCGTCTCGCATGACGACGAGCTTGCCGTTCAGATATCCGTTCAGTCGGCCCGGTTTATACGTGATAACGACGTGGTGTCGCTTGCCAGCTTCTAACGGGCAGATCGAGACCTCGGGATTCGTGCCGTTGTTTCCGGTTTTTGGCGTTCGTAGGCGGAGAATCAGGCGGTCGCCGTCGTGTCCGAGCGTGAAGTTGCGGGAATTGGCGTTTGATGAGAACGTAATAATTCGCGCGGGGCCGCGTTGCGTCTTCTTGTTGGGGATGATGACGGCTTCGATACTCAGTTGGTTTGATTCTTGACACTTCCGTAGCAGTGCATCGCTAACGTGTTCGGCCAAGAAGGCTCCTTTTGCGAGTTGCATGACGCCGTGCCCGTCGACGCGGGCCTGGCCCCATTTCGTCAACCGAACGTCGATGTCGGTCTTCCAACGGAACACCAAGCCGGTTGTGTCCTGAGCCCACCATTTTGGTTTGGCTTGAATTGGCGGACCGGGAAATGCGGGCGGTGGTTTCTTCCCTTCCGGGCCTTTTGGCAACGGTTCCGGAATCACAACATCAGGACTTGTCGCGGTCGAGTATTCAGTTTCGAAGCTATTGCAACCGGTCGTGCAATCGATATCCGGCGTCGCACATGATTGATCGCATGTTTGATGTTGGACTGCCCGGCAGCCGGCAATGGCAACGAAAACAATCAGCCCGTTAGAGAATACTGTGCGCAATTGAGGAGTTGGAATTCGAAAACTCATCTGTTTTGTCCCTGTCACTCGGATGTATCGTCTTGATGCAATGGCGGTGCGATGCCGTAAGTCTCGGAAATCAACGTACCGGGAGCGAGAACAACATCGCTTTCGTAAGATCGGAACTCTGGGGCAGACGACGACAACCAATTGATGCGATTTCGAGAGGCTATGAAGCTCCCGCGCCATCTGTCAGGTTACGCACGCGTTCGCCGAACTTCCCGATCAAAAAATCTGTCGGCAATGTCCAGTTTCTGACGATCGTGGCGTCCGCTTGACCGAACTCATCGTGAAGAGCGAGGGCCAATCATTCGGATCAAAACACCTGCGGCGGCGCAATCGTCAGAACGAGTCGTTATTCTGATTTGCTTTGACGGAACGAGAAACGAAACGGATCTTTGCCTGTTTTAAGGTTGAATTCTCGGTGTTTTCCGGATTTTGAAAGTCGAAAAGGTGACAACCATGCGCAAGACATTTCGGATTATACTGTTGCTATCCGTTGCGTCGAATTCATCCAACTCCGCGATTGCAGACGATGAGTTGTCACGCGGACAGGCGATTCGGGCAATGCAAAAAGCCGTCAAGTTCTTTCGCCAGAAGGTGTCGTCTCGTGGTTCGTACTTGTATCGCTACAGTGCCGATCTGAAGCGCCGCGAAGGTGAAGGAGTCGCCACGAAATCAACGGGTTGGATTCAGCCACCGGGAACTCCCACGGTTGGCGATGCTTTTCTGAATGCCTACAAGCTGACCGACGACAGGCGTTTGCTGGATGCCGCTCGCGAGACGGCTGACTCGTTAATCATGACGCAGTTGCAATCGGGCGGGTGGTCTCATCGAGTTGAATTCGATCCCAAGATTCGGCGTGGTTATGCGTATCGAGTCGATGCGGATTCGAAGAAGAAAGCCAGAAATCTGTCAACTCTCGATGATAATAAGACTCAGTCGGCGCTGCGTTTCCTGATGCGCGTTGACCAGGCGCTGATGTTCAAGGACGAACGGCTGCATGAAGCGGTCGAGTATGCCCTGGATGGACTCTTGAAGGCTCAGTATCCGAACGGAGCCTGGCCGCAGCAGTATTCAGGTGCTCCTGATCCAGCAAAGTTTCCCAAGAAGAAAGCCAGCTATCCGTTGATTTGGTCGCGTGTTCATCCCAAGAAGAATTATCGAAGTTACTACACGTTCAACGACAACACGATCGCCGACACGATCGACACTCTGTTTCAAGCGGCCGAAACGTATGGCGATACTCGATACCGAAAATCGGCGGAAAAGGCGGGCGACTTCATGATCTTGGCTCAAATGCCCGAACCGCAGCCGGGGTGGGCTCAACAGTACGACGCCGACATGCACCCTGCATGGGCTCGACGTTTTGAACCGGCAGCCATCACCGGCGGTGAATCGCGAGGCGTTATCCGCACGCTGATGAACATGTATCGGCGAACGGGGAAAAAGAAGTACCTTGAACCGATTCCGCGGGCACTCGACTATTACAAACGCGTCGAACTACCGGGCGGCAAGATGGCCCGGTTCTATGAACTTAAGACAAACAAACCGCTTTATTTCACCAAGAAGTACGAATTGACTTATAGCAGTGATGACATGCCGACTCATTACGGATTCATTGTCGGCAGTTGGGTTGATTCGGTTCGTAAAGAATACGAGCGAATACTGAAGACCGATCGCAGCAAACTGAATCAACGTCGAAACGAGCCAACCTACCGGATGTCCAAATCACTGAAGGCTCGTGCCAAATCGGCCATCGATCGAATGGACACGCGAGGCGCGTGGGTTGAGGATGGGAAATTGCGATATCACGGCGATGACGATCCGACAACGCGGATTATCACGACACGCACGTTTGTCAAGAATCTTACGGCGCTGGCTCAGTTTGTCGCGGCAAGCGCGGACCAATAATAATTGGCTCAGTTTGTAGCGGCAACGGCGAGCGTGGACGAATAATAAGCACACCCGAATCGGGAGGAGACAAATCCGTCTCCAGGTTCTTCTTGTTCGGCTTCCCCTTTGGCTGCTTTCGTCGTGGTTGGTTGAGTCCAGGAAATCCTTCGGGGCCGGGCAGGCCATATAAGATCGCCGTGAATCGTTTGCGGGCAGCGACGACGTTGGCATTCAGCGAGTCGGTCACGTCGCGATAACCTTTGCCGTCGCGTCTGTCTCCGCAGTCGAAGAGTTTCATGTCGTCCTTGCCGTACATCAACCAACGCTTGTCTCGCAGGACGCGGCCATCGGCGAGGTAGCTGAAGCACCATTGTCGATGTTGGCCGGGAATGCCAACCAGTGTCGGTGCGAGACTGACTCCGTCGATGACGTGCTCTTCCGGCAGTTTCGCGCCCGAGAAATCGGCGAGCGTTGGAAGAATGTCGGTCAAGTCAACCAGTTCGTTGCTGACGACTCCGGCTTCGACCGTTTCCGGGCATCGAACAATCAGAGGTACTCGGGCGCCCATTTCGTTGACTTGGCCTTTTCCGGATCCCGACGTGCCGTTGTCTCCTGTAAACATGATGACAGTTCGCTTGCTCAGCCCCAATTTGTCGACCGCGGAG
>CAUZVF010000225.1:0-7390 GCA_963582955.1 Planctomycetota bacterium | reverse complement strand
GCGAACTGCGGGAACCGCCGGCCGCAAGGCCCGTCGCGGGCGCGGGACGATCAACCCGCCATTCCGCGACTTGTGTCAAACACTTTGCCAGCGTCAGCGGACTGACTCCGTGATTCAAAGCCCAGTTGTCACACAGGAATTCCGATGCCGTGCGCCAGCGACGGACGGCAACAAAATGCAACGGCTGCCATCCCAAGCAATTCGTCAGCAGACGCCCGATCCACAACCATTTCGTATCGCCGCGGACAAAATGTGCAAGTTCATGACTCAACAGCGCGCGAAGCTGGTGCTTGTCGAGCTGCTGTTCGATACCCAATGGCAACAGGATCGTCCACCGAAAAACACCCACGACCGCCGGCTCGATACAGGTCTCGGTCACGAGAATTCGAATGCCCCGCCGAATCCCATATTTTCGCTTCAATTGATCAGCAATTCGCTTCACCGGTCCGTTAGTCAATTCTTCAGCCGAACGGAGACGATTTGCCAATCGAAAAAACCGAAGGAGCATTCGCAGAATGCCAGTGAATGTCCACAACGAAATACCGATCAGAATCACAAAGGCGGCTTGCGTTTCCGCCGAGATCGTTTTTGCCGAATCCGTTCGATTGTTGTTGATTGGTATCGCGTGATTGCTACCGTCGGGAGCGGGCAAGCTTGTGCGATGGGATAGTTGTGCATTGTTGGATTGTCCGAGATGCTGTTGATCCACTTCAGAATCTGTTGGCACGGAAACAGTGGCCAATGGCTGACTGTCAATTGCAGCCGTCGGTTCCTCCTTCAGTCCCGGCGTGATCTGGACTCCCCATCGAGATTCTGGACCATTCTGCTCGATTAGCAGGCGACCTTTGTTGAAGGTCCCCCGGGTCTTCTGGTACAGCGGGATCTGTGGACGAAAAGTCGAAGGTGCTTTGAGATTTTGGCCTGGTAAGCGTGCTGAGGCTCCCGAATCATCCGTCGTCGCATTGTTGACGGAGCGATCGGGCAACGTGTCGCCGACATCCTCTTCATGCGCTCTAAGATCGAGGAAACCGTTGTCAGGAATTCCGTCGGAATCAGAATCGCCCGTACTGACGATCGTGTTAACAGTGTCGGCAATGGACCATGTAAACATTGGCTGCATACCGGATATCGAAATCTGGATTCCAACGGTGGCGAACGAAAGTACGGCCGCGCAGCGCCACATTCGTTCGCGCAGTGCCCAACTGCGGGGCCGCAACAACAAGACGATCAGCCAGACGCTTCCCAGCAGTAACGTGGAATGCAACAGCCAGGTCGTGATCAATACCACGCCGTTCTGAGCCAGCGATGCGAAGTCATTTGTCACCGCGCACCTCCTTTTCTTTTTCACGAATCAGGTGTTTCACCTCGGCAAGGTCCTCGCGAGTGACCTCGCAGCCATCCAAGACATGACACATCAACTCGGCCACGTCGCCATGAAACAAGCGGTCGGCCAGATCGGACACCATCGATCGGCGGACCTGTTCGCGCTTCAGCTTCGGACGATAGACGTTGACACGTCCTTCGTTGCGGTGAGATACCTGGCCATTGGCTTCCATCTTGGACAGCATGGTGCCAACGGTCGTGTAAGCCAGATTGCGGCCGGGCTGAAGAGCTTCCCGCACTTCACCGACCGTCGCCTCATCGCGATCCCACAACACCTGCATGATGGCCAATTGCAACTCGGCCAGACGATGCTTCCTGCCCATGACGCGCCTCCCTGACTGGCAATGGATTGGACTCCTACCGAAGTAGGAGAAATCTACTACCAGAGTGGGAGTTCGTCAATAGCTTTTGTAAGTGGGCAGTTCACCCGTCTTACGACTGCTGTCAAATCGGCAAGAATCGTCCAAGTAAATTCGTAAAATTGGGCAGCAATGTTTTGCCGTCAACTCGCGGCCTGATCGGTGGAATCAAAAAAAGGCACATGGCGGTTAAGCCATGTGCCTTTGTTCGCTTTGCATGAAATCGTCGATTGTTGGCGGGCTAATTCACTTGTTCCCAACCGGCGATGTGTTCGTTGCCGGCGTCGGCGAATTCGTCCAACTGCGACTTGAAGTCGAATCCCTTGGCAACCTTGAACGAGCAGGTTCCGCCCGATGGCGAAGGTTTGGTTTTGAGGTCTTTGATTTCCGGAACTTTTGCCAATGCAGACCGCACTGACGATGCACAGAAACCTCAGGTCATGCCCGGAAGTTTCAACGAGACCAAAACCATGTCGGCCGAATCCTGAGTTTCCGTCTCTGTATCAGTCCTTGCTGTTTCTGTCGAATTAGCAGCCGGTTCGACCGACGACGCATCTGCGCTTGGTTCGACTGACGCAGCAGCGGTCGAATTGTCCGACGACGTGTTTGTAAGATCAGTTCCCGTGGAACATCCCACGGCGATGACACCTGCAACCAGCAGTGCCAAGACATGCAAACGCTTCATGAAGTTCTCCTGGGTAGATATTAAGAAAAGGCCATTATCGAATGTTTACAACCGGTCGATGTGAGCAGTGCTCGCGTCGTCAGTGAATGCAACAAGAGAGTTGTCGTACGGAGGCGGCATCCGAAACTTTACTTCGGATAATAAACGCGGGCGACTGAATGCACCTACGTCGAATTATTAGCTTTTATTTGCAAATTGACATTGAGTCGAGTGCAATGACGTGTTTTGGTCCGGAACTGTGAGTTTCTTCACATAACTTGGCGGGATATTTGCGGTAACCACTGCTTTCTCACCGCAGAGCCAACTCACCCGGCTGCAATCCAACAGCGACTCGCCTGCTCGGTCGCTGACTGGCCGGAAACAATCGAGGCATGAATCATGGGCAAAGCATCAACAGAAATCTCGGCGGACAAGTTGGCGTTGTACGAGAAACTGGTGGCCACGAACGCCGATGTCGAACACAAAGGCGCCGCGATGCCGTACACGTCCTTGAACGGCCACATGTTTAGTTTTCTCACAAAAACGGGAACGCTGGCATTGCGGCTTCCGGAAGACGAACGCGACGTATTTCTGAAAAAATACAAAACCAAACTGTGCGAACAACACGGAACGGTCATGAAGGAATACGTCGAGGTTCCGGCGGCATTGCTCAAGAAGACACGCGAACTGAAGAAGTGTTTTGACACGAGTTATTCCTATATTGCTTCGCTGAAGCCGAAGCCGAAGCCGACGTCAAAAAAGAAGCGCTGAGATATTTTGAAAGGTTTGCTCACTTCATCACGACAGTACAGAAATCGCGCGTTCATAGTGATAGAATGATTCGGCATCAGGCCATCGAAACGGCGGCGGCGTGTTTGCCGCGTAATCACTCGGCCTCGAATGCAAGGTAACGTGTCGCCCAGAAGGAGTTCGTTTCAATGCTAAGAATTGCAACATTCAATATCGAGAACTTGGATGACAAACCTGGCACCAACCCGCCGCTCGACGTTCGCGCGCCCGTTTTGCGGGCGACGTTGAACCGATTGGATGCCGACATCCTCTGTTTGCAAGAAGTTCACGGGCAGGAACTTCCCGATCATACGTCGAGTCATCCGAGCAGAAACCTTGCGGCCTTGGACTTCGTGCTGGAGGGAACCAAGTATTCGGAATTCCATCGCGCCAACACGCTGACTTCAGACAACGTTCCTTATGATGTTCGAAACTTGGTGATCCTGTCGACTCATTCGATTACGGAATTTGACCAACATCGAAACAGCGACATCGACACGTTGCAGTATCGCCGAGTCACCGCTACGGATCCTGTGGATACCGAAGCCAAGGACGTGCGTTGGGAACGGCCGATTCTTCACGCTCAGATCGACGTACCCGAGCTTGGCAAGCTGCACGTGCTTAACCTGCACCTGAAATCACGATTGGCGTCGAACATTCCCGGCCAAAAAAATGGGTTCCAATGGAACAGTGCCGCTGGCTGGGCCGAGGGTTATTTCCTCTCGTCGATCAAACGAGTCGGCCAGGCGCTGGAAACCAGGGTTTTGCTGGACAAGATCTACAACGACGACCCCACGGCGAATATCGTGGTGTGCGGCGATTTCAATGCCGAGCCGGGTGAGGTTCCCGTTGAAGCCATTTGTGGCCGCGTTGAAAACACGAATAATCCCGATCTGCGATCCCGCGTCTTGATCGCGTGCAGCAACGGAATCGCGGAATCCGTACGATTCAGCCACTTGCATCACGGACGTGGGAATTTGCTCGATCACATGTTGATTTCTCAATCCCTATTCCCGCATTTTCGAGGCGCTGACATCTTCAACGAAAACCTACACGACGAGAGCCTTCCATTCACATTCGACACCAAATACCCCGAAGCAGACCACGCGGCGTTTGTTTCCGAATTTGGCGGTATCGGATGACAGACAGGTCGAAGTTGCAAGCGAGTCCCTGGTCTTAATTTCCAACGATTGCACAAGAAAGCCGATTCGGATATTGATTTGCGGCATGTCGCGAATTAAATTGAGGCTTAGCATTTCCATTTGGCGATTGCACGCCACAAGGCGTAATTATTCTCAATCAAGAGCCGGACGTTCGTTGCCGATCATCAATGTCGGCATTCAAATCACTCAGACGGCGGTTGTGCGAAAAGGCCGCAGGCGCGGTTGCTATCATTCATGCTCGCAAAACGTATTATCCCATGCCTTGACGTTCACGCGGGCCGCGTGGTCAAGGGTGTCAACTTTTTGAATCTGCGCGATGCGGGAGATCCCGTTGACGTGGCGGCGCGCTACGAACAAGAAGGTGCCGACGAGCTAGTTTTTCTCGACATCACGGCAAGTCACGAAGAGCGCGACATCATCCTTGACATTGTTAGACGAACTTCCGAGGTCATCTTTATGCCGCTGACGGTGGGCGGTGGAATTCGGACTCTGGATGACATTCGAACGTTGCTGGCTGCTGGTTGCGACAAAGTGTCGATCAATTCGGCGGCGGTGAACGATCCCGATTTTGTCCGCGAGGCGGCTCTGCGATTCGGCAGCCAGTGCATTGTCGTCAATATCGATCCAAAACGGATTGAAAAGGACGGGCAAGAGTTTTGGGACGTCCACATTAATGGGGGACGAATTCCCACGGGATTACAAGCCGTCGAATGGGCTCGGGAAGTCGAACAATTGGGTGCCGGAGAAATTGTATTGACTTCAATGGATACAGACGGCACAAAGGATGGTTATGATATTGAGATCACGCGTGCCGTGGCCGAGGCTGTCAAAATCCCGGTCGTGGCCAGCGGGGGTGCCGGAGGTCCCGATCACATTTTCGAGGCCGTGACCGAAGGAAAAGCGTGTGCGGCACTTGCCGCCAGCATTTTTCATTACGGAACGTATACAATAGAAGAAACAAAGCGGTTTCTTGCCGAACGCGGCGTCAACGTCCGATTGACCAGTTTGGCAACCTGATTGGTTACTCCGGCGAACGGTTGACCGTTGTCGGCTGTGGCCGTGTTAACGAGTTTTTTGACGGGGGGTAGTTCCAATTCAAGTTGGTACGTCTTTTTATTATTCCAAACTTATGAGTTGGGCTGCCCCTTTTTTCTTCTCGGCCTACGCTGGCTGAATCCAACGAGCAACGCAAACGGTGAGATATGCAACCTTCCGATTGGACAACGTCGACATTCGAGCGCGAAGCCGACATCGAAATCGACAAGATATTCCGCGAAGCCGTTAAACACCGTTGCTCGGATGTCCATCTCCAAGTGAACCGGCCGCCGGTTTTTCGCATCGAGGGGACGCTACGTGAACTGCAGATGCCGCCCATAGGCGCCGACGAGATGATCCAGCTGACGTTTCCCATGTTGGATCAGCGAAACCTTGACATCTTTCATCGTGACGGTGGTGCCGACTTTGCCAAAACAGTCACAGCCCAAGAAGAGGAATGGCGTTTTCGAATAAACCTGATGACTCAAATGGGCCGGGTCGGCATGGTGGCTCGAAAAGTCGAACGTGATATTCCGCCGTTCAAAAAACTGTATCTGCCCCCGGTTATGGAAGAGTTATGCCGATTTGATATGGGGTTGGTTCTGCTCGCGGGTGTCACCGGTAGCGGCAAGAGTACGACCATCGCGTCAATGTTGAACTGGATTAACCAGAATATGCGGAAACATATTCTGACGATCGAGGACCCCGTTGAATTCACTTATGTTTCTGACAAATGCCTGATCAATCAACGAGAAATCGGATTGGATGTCATCGACTTCGGAATTGCGATGAAACATGCTGTGCGAGAGGATCCCGACATCATCCTCGTCGGCGAAATGCGTGATGCGGAAACTTTCGAAACAGCCGTCCACGCGGCCGAAACCGGGCACCTTGTGTACGGAACGATTCATGCCCCGGGTGCTCCTGGCACGATCGGCCGTATTCTGGACCTTTTCCCTCAGAACCTGCATTCGGCACTTCGCGCGGCGATCGGCATGAACATGAAAGCCATCGTCGGCCAAAAACTGCTCAAAACAATCGTCGACGTTCCCGGACGCGTGCCGATCTGCGAAATCATGCGATTCAATCCTATTGTGAAAAAAATCGTGCTTGAAGGTGAAGATCAGAAACTCTCGACCGCTATCAGCCTTGGAAAAGAAGAAGGCATGCAACTCTTCAACGACGCTCTGTACGACTTTGTCACGAGAGAAATGGTGGCTCGCGCTGCCGCGTTCGAGATTTCGCCGAATGTGGAAGAACTCAAAATGAAACTGAAAGGCATCGAGGTCAAATCCGCCGGAATTCTGTAAGGCGAGCGGCGGATGAGAATCTACCGCTTGAGAACCGTGGGCTAGCGCCCAGCGGCACTCACTTTAGATGCAACATTCGGGTAACCGTTGATGGGGGCCAGGAACCGTGAGGTTCCTGGCCAAAACGGATAACTGTCCGGCTCGTCGTTTAACTTGACGAAACGATACCGTCGGTAAAGTGAGTGCCATTGGGCTAGCGCCCAGCGGCTGATTTCATCCGACGGCACGCGCTCTAGTGTCCGGTTCCTTCAGGTAAACTCCTATCTGCCGCTCGCCTTATTCAAACGCAAGCTGGCACTGTCGGGAATTATGAAATGGCAAAAATCAAGTACGGTCAAATCGGCGTCGGACACCCGCATTCCAGCAAAGTCAGCGTCTATCGTCAGTCGGGCGATTACGAAGTTGTGGGTGTTGTCGAACCTGATCCTGGTTTGCGGCAGGCCGCGCAAAATAGCCCCGCATACCAAGACCTGAAATGGATGACGCAAGATCAACTCTTGAATGTTCCCGGATTGCAGGTCGTTGGTGTCGAAACGCGTGTTCGCGATCTGCTGGATACGGCCGAAACGTGCATCGCGGCCGGCAAGCACATTCATTTGGATAAGCCGGCCGGAGAATCGTTGCGGCAGTTCCGCGAAATCCTGGACGAGGCGGCGAAGAAGCACCTTGTTGTCCAGATGGGTTACA
>CAUZVF010000224.1:0-7410 GCA_963582955.1 Planctomycetota bacterium | reverse complement strand
GGTTGTCATCGCTACTTCGTGTCACCCGAGATTCGGCGGTGCAGAGGGAATATCTCGTTGTTCCAACGTTGTGAGGCGCGCTGCATGCGCAGGTTGCGGAATTCGATTTCTCCCGGCATCAGGTCTCGGTAATCGCGGCCGTTGTCGAAGAACCAGTTCAGTGACAGCCAAGCACTGGTGCTGCCGCGGTCGAGGTCGTGTTGCAGGCGGAATCCCAATTCGGACCGGTTGTAAAACGTGGGCCACCAGTCGGCGAACGTGTCGAGATAGACCAAGTTCTGCAAACGTGCGTTGGCGCGATCGTCGTCTTGAAAGAAACGCGTCAGCCGGTACGAAGCCGCGACGGTGAGCGGTCCAAGTGCCTGAGCCCAGCCGGTACGAAGACTGATATGGTCGGGCGAAGCAATGTTGAAGTCTTCGTTCGACGTCAACGAGCCGCGCAGCAGCAATCGGGTGTCGATCCAAGGGCGGAGCGAGAACGTTTCTGACAGAGTCGTGCCGTGCCGATGATTGGTTTTGTACGGAGTGAAAATGTCTTGATCCAATCGGCCCGCGGCGTAGACGTTACGGTCCAGGCTGATCAATCGGCCAAAAACGGAAATCGACGGCAGATGGCTGAATATCGGAGTGATCTGTTGGGACTGCTGCAATCGGCCACGAACAAACGCCGACCATTCGGTTTCGCTGTTGGCCGGTGCGCTCGCGCCGCCAGGATTTTGCACGTAAGCCGCGCCTTCCAGAATTGCCGTCAACGGAATCACGTCTCCGTCGTGCCGGAACGCGTGCCGGATGCCCACGCTGGGACCGGCGGCTTCGCGTTGCCGAAACAACAAATTCGTCCGCCAATAATTGTGACGCCACTGATCGAAATACGAACGCGTTATTCCGAATTGCAGAAACTCGTCGGGTTGCCGTCCGTCGATGCCTTCTTCCAAGGGCCGACGCCGCACGATGCTAAGTCCCGCTGCCCACGTTGCGGACTCTTGGCCGCCCAGCGGAAACGCATCGTGGATGCGAACGACACCGGCCGGTTCGTCGTTCACAACGGCTCCGTCAAGCAGCCTGTCAGTTGGCAACGTGATCAACGGATCCGGAACCGGCACGGGTTCGGTCCTTTCCCAATGCGTGGCATGCCGCACGGAATTCACCGCGCGAACCAATTCGTACACTCGAAATAGTGCCTGCTTGTGGCGTGCAAGCGGATGCAGTTCGATCGTGCGGTTTTCTTCAAGAACCGCCTCGTAGTTCGTCAACGTGATCCCGTCGCGCCATTCGTCGATTCGGATCCAGGCGGGACCACGTATCTCGAAGCGAACCGGTTCGGCATGCGTGGCGACTTCGTACACGCGGTTTTGCTCGCGGACGATGGCCGATTCGTTTTGGTGTTCGCCGGCATCGCGTGATCGCTCGACAATCTTCAGTCTGAGGAATTGGTTTGCCAATGGTTCGGCAATCCAAACCTTTAGTTGGTGAGTTCCCCCGTCAACTGCGATCTGAAACGCATGTTCGGGCTGCGCAGGACTCAGTGAAAACTGTTGAACCGGCTGATCGTCCTGTTGAAACGCCACCGTCATTGGTGTTGGAGCAACGAACTCGATTTGTGCCGAGCGCAGCTCGATTCGAAAGACTGTCGGATCCAATATGTTAAGCGACAGGACAAGACGCCGGTCGCCGGAAATCATATGCTCGTCGTCCGATAACCGCGGCAGCAACGCTTGCCGGATGCGGACCGATGGAGATTCCGGAAACCAACCCGTCAGTTGCACCGTGCGGACTCCGGCGCTGCTTGTGAATTGTTGAAATCGCGACCATTCGGTTTTGCGTTTCAGCCGTTGACGGAGATTCTGAACGCGGCGGATTCGCGGATGTCTTGAACAGAGTTGCAGACCTTCGACGCGAGACTTCCATCCCGATGCTGGATCGGTTTCGGCTTGGTATAGTAACCTCTGGACCTGATCCAAAATGTCGTTGTCGGCTCCTGAGGTCGAACGGATTTCAGTCCGTTCGATCGGTGTCCGAAATCGGAATGAAGTCCGTTCGACTTGCCGGGTTGGCGCGGTTCGCTGTTTCCACTCGCCAGGATGATCCCGAAGTTCGCTAATGGATTGTCCCGTCCGCAACGCCAAACGTGCGACTGTTTCTGACGTCAGTTGTGCCGATTGGGGGTTCACCATGATGTGACGTGTTTTCACCGGGCGCGTGATCGGAATCAGGGAGGGAAATCCTGTATCAGACATCGGCAGGAATTGAACGAATTGGCGATTCATTTCACCGAATTGCGGAGCTTCGCGGCGTGCATACGTCCCGCCCAGCACGGCATTGAGCGTTTCGCGGGTTAGAGGTGGCAAAACGGGAATTGGCAATTCCGGTCTGCTTGCCAGAACCCGCACCAACACATCAACCGATTCAGCCGCGACATTGATTCGATGCAGTCCAGGTCCAACATCGAACTCACGCTTGACTTTCCATCCAGGGACATGTTCGCAATCGCCGACGATTCTCAAACCCGATGCAGGACGGTTTCCCGCGATCGCGTTAACGAAGTGCTGCGTGTCGCCTTTGATATGCAGCCGATCGTCGATTGGCGAGTCGGACAAACCATGCACGGGCCGAGCTTCCAACTTCAAACGCCCCGGCCCCAGAACTTCCAACCACACGGGTGACGATGGCCGCGACTTGTAATAAGTCGTCACAATGTCACGTTCGATGCTGTACACGTCGGCCGTCTCGGCGTAATCGCTGACCAACGTTGCTTCCTCACGCCAAATCCGGGGACCAGGATGATCGGCCAGCCACGTTTCCCACAGGAACACCGCCTGTCCGCGAAATTCTGGATCGACGGACCTGAGTCTCGAATGAATTTGCAAAGCTTGGTCGAGGTGCCGGGCATAAGCGCCGCCGTCATCGCCGCCCAGCAAGAACTCGGCGTGTGCTTGTTGGTATCGTCCGCGAGCCAACAACCGCTGCGCCTACCAGAAGTGTTGACGTTGCTTGTCGTTCAGCAACCGTCGATGACGTTCGAAAACAACCCACCAACGTTGATTCAATGCCGCCCGCAGGATGGCTTCGAGCGGACGTTCGTTTTCAGGTACGGCAAGTGCAAGTTGCAACGCGAATTCGTGACGGCCGTTTTCAACCAACGTTTTCGCCAGCATGGTGATTGCCGCGTTGTTGGGACGGCCGACGACAACAGCCGATTGCAATTGTTCTAACGCGTCGTTGTCATGCGACCGGTGATACGAGTCGATCAGCCGCCGAGCGGACTCATCGCGAACGGCCGCGTCGGCGTCGTGAGTCATCAAACCCAGCAGTTGTCGTCCAGCGAGGTAAGTTTCGCCCAATCCCTGTAGCATCTCGACCCGACGCATCAGGATGTCGCGTCGTTCGTTTCCCACGGAATTCGGCAACAGTCGCGTCCAGAGCTGCAATGCCGGCAGGAATTGTCGCTCGTTGGTGAGCCGACGCGCCCGTGCGAGCAAATCCGCACGCGACGTGTGAGACACGGTTTGCAGTGGTGCGGCAATTGGATCAGTCGGCGCGGGAACTGACGGAAAGGCTCGCGATCGGGATTGCAGAAAACGGTTCAGGGCAACGCGTTCATTTTGTAGTTCGGAAATCGACGTTGATGTTTGGCTTTGACTCGGCGAGCGACTCCGCGACACGGCACTCAGAAATGCCGATTCACTGAGTCGAAAGCGCCGCGAACTGCGAAGCTGCAAGGCAATGCTGACATCGCTTGCTGGGGAATCGGCGGTCCAAATCCGAACTTCGTTGACTCGGCCTGGGAGCCTCAATTCCATGAGCGCGGCATTGACTTGCTCAGCCGGAATTCGAGTTCGGCTGAAGGGGCCTCCCAGCGTGCCGTGTCCCAGACGATTGTGGAGTTGATGCAGCGCGACGAGTCCCGCAGCAGCCGAAGAAACCGCGAACGCCGACTCCGGTAGCGTTTCGCTTGCTACGGCTCCCAACCGAATCGGTGTCTGGTTGTCGAACTGCACGAACAGCCGCCGGTTCTGAATTAACCAAGTGCGATCGACCGCGATTCTTAGAAAGCTGTCGGCTCGATGTTCGGGCAATCGGTACACGTTTGCCGATTCACGCGTGTTGCCCGTGTTGACAAAAACTCCGCTGGAAAGTCGATTCACAAAATCGTCGACGTGTTGTTCAGCAACCAGAATCGGCAATTCGAGTTCGTCGACGTCCCTCAGCCGTCGTGCCTCGAACCACGCGAATCGTTGCCGCCGCGATGTCGGTTTTCGCGTTGGCAGCAGATTGCGATATCGAGTGTGTCGGTTCTTGATCTCTTCAGCGATACGCGAAATTTGCGACACATCGGGATGCCGCTGACTGGCTTGTTCCATCAGCATCACTGCGCGAAGCCCGCCGTCGCGATGCCGATTGTCGCGTGCGGAGCGTAAGGCGATGCGTTCCTGAGCGGTGACGAACGCGTCGCTGCCGGTGGAAAATGTGGCGATCTCGGTAGCCGTAATGTCCCACGGAGAATGCTTGTCGTCTAGCGGTTCACCTCCTTGAATCAAGTCGAACGGAGGACGCCGCGGCGCGTTCAGTTGCGGCACAAGGTAGTCGACGACCGAGCGGGCTTTTGCACGGAAGTAGATCGCTGCGCCGGACGTTAACGTGAGCTGATGGCGCCCTGGGGGAATATCAAAATAGCCAACTTCGCGGCGTCCCAGCGATCGCAGAACTCCGTTGACGAGCGGAAAGCCGCGTGAGTCGGCAACTGATTCGTACTCAAGATTCGTGTGGAGACGCCCGTTCAACGCAACCACTACGCGATACGTCTGCGTGCTGGCTGATTCATCGGCCGGAAATCGAAACCGCGTTTGGACGGCAACTCGAACCGGCCCGGTGATCCAACAGGTCCGCGGAACGGCGGCTGCCAGCAAATAGAAATCGTCGCCGGCTTTTGCTTGTTGGCTCTGAATTGTGACGGTCGGCCTGGTGAACGGGATCACGTTGCGGTACGCCGCTGTTTGTTTGAGTTCCTCGCGGCGTGAGACGAACAGACTAACTGTCATCGGCCCACGGGATTGGCTTGGACGAGTGACACGTACGAGCAACGGCTGAATGGCTCGCGGCGAAAAGATCAAAGAGCGGCGGTCTTCAGAGGCCGCGATCCGATCCTCGACGTACAATCCGGATCCATCGGAATGCCAAACTTCAACATCACCGCGGGCGATCGTCGAACCGGGTGAAACGATCCGCAGCGACGACTCGGCGGGCAACATTAAGATCGTGCTGGTTCCGGGAGTCAACCGAACGACGTGCAGCCGACTCAACGCCAAACGCTGAGTGGAAATCCCGGCAATCCACAACGGCGGACCTTTGACATTGTCCCATCTCAGCGGCGCGGCGTACTGTTCCCGTAACCGAAGCTGCACGGCGTCGAGTTCCGCGGCATCAGCGCGGGCAACGAAACTCAGCGTCGCCAAGACAAGAGCCAGGCAATTTGCAAAGCAGCGCATTGGATTGCCGGAACGACGGCTGCGCGACACGCTCGGCGCAACCGAAGTCGAAACGGGAAAACGGGAAAACGGGAAGTGAAAACGTCGTGGAGATGAGTCAATGAACTCGCGGGACACGAGCGGCGAAATTCTACGGGAACCCCCGTTTTGTCGCAAGACCTTACAGAATCACGAGATATTGCGATTTTGGAGAAAATGCGTGTGAAATTGTTTGTTGACTATTCCCGTGCCAACTTTCGTTAAAATCAACGAGTTCGAGCCTCAATTCAGGAGTCAACCAAATGCCTCTTTCACGACGAGATTGGATCAAGACGGCTGGCGTGACCGGCCTGATCGCAGCGGCATCGCGATCGGCTGTCGCTGACGATTCCGAGCAAGTGACAAATATTGGCACGCGACGAGAGTTGTTTGTCGACGACACGTTGATTTCGCGGATTTCCGGTGGTGCCCTATTGCGGCTCCATCAGCCGACTCCGCGCGAAATCACATTCGTTTGTGACAAACCGTGGGAAGGTGCCTCGTGCGCCTACATGAAAGTGTTTCAGGATAGTGAGTTGTATCGCATGTATTATCGCGGCAGCGATGTCGTTTACACAAAGGACGGCTATTCCAGCCCGCATCCCGAAACCGCGTGTTACGCCGAGAGCCGAGATGGAATTCATTGGACGAAGCCGGAACTGGGACTATTCGAATACAAGGGTTCGAAGAAAAACAACATTATCTGGATGGGCGTTGGCAGCCACAACTTCGCGCCGTTCCTCGATACAAATCCTGACTGCCCGAAGGGTGAACGGTTCAAGGCGTTGGCTGGCGAGTTCAAAAAGGGCCTGCGGGCATTCGTGTCGGCTGACGGTGTGGCGTTCAAGCCGGTTCAGCAGAAACCAGTGATTGCGGAAGGATATTTCGACTCGTTGAATCTTGCGTTTTGGGATTCCGTCGCTGGTGTCTATCGCGAATTCCATCGCGACTTTCGTGAAGGCCGTGACATCCGCACGGGGACCTCAACGGATTTTGTGCATTGGACCGATCCCAAATTCCTATCGTACGTCGCCCATCGTCACGGCAGCGAGCCGGACGGATCACCACCCATCAAAGACGGCGACGCCAACAACAAGATTCCGGGCCGAGTCAGTCAGCTCTACACCAATCAAATTGTTCCCTACTACCGTGCTCCGCACATCTACATGGGATTTCCAACACGCTACATTGATCGAGGGTGGACGTATTCGGCGACGAAACTGCCTCGATATGAATACCGCAAACTCCGGGCGGCCAAATCACGGCGAGAGGGAACAGCCGTGACCGACGGCATGTTCATGGCCAGCCGTGATGCGACGGAGTTTCATGTTTGGCCGGAATCCTTTATCCGGCCGGGATTGAGGACCATTCAAAGTTGGTTTTACGGCGACACGTACCAGAACCACGGATTGGTCGAAACGAAATCACACATCGAGGACGCTCCACGGGAACTTTCCGTCTATGTCAGCGAGAATTCTCATCAGGATCATCCCGGCCAATTCCGCCGTCACACGTTGCGGATCGACGGGTTTGTGTCGCTAACCGCGCCATTGTCGGGCGGAGAGTTGCTGACGACTCCCGTGACATTCCAAGGCAATCGGCTGTCTCTGAATCTATCGACTTCGGCAGCCGGCAGCGTGCGCGTTGAGATTCAAGATATTGCAGGCCAGCCGATTCGCGGTTATTCGTTGTCCGACGCCCACGAACTCTACGGAGATTCCTTGAGTCTCGCAGCTGCCTGGAAAGGAAAAGAAACCGACGTCAGCGCTCTGGCCGGCAAGAATGTTCGCTTGAAGTTTGTTGTCCGCGATGCTGACGTGTTCTCGTACAAGTTTGAGGCATAGGATACTGTCGAACAGATACGTTTGGCTGCAGGCTGCAGCAAGTTCTTGAACTCAGACAATGG
>CAUZVF010000223.1:0-7415 GCA_963582955.1 Planctomycetota bacterium | reverse complement strand
CATAAAACGTGAGTTTGTCTTCGGCGCATGCGGAATCTGCGCGGAATATCGTCACCACGAGTATCACTAACCACATCCCGTGCGTCACCGATTCACGAGTCAAAGTCGCTCGCGTCGCGAGTCCGCCTGGGCGGCTTTGCGTGTTATTGTTACATGCTGACATTGCGAGATTTCCTTAAACGCACTGGTGATTCTTAGTTGGACGGCGCCACTTCGTGGCGTGGGTTCAACACAAGCTGTTGGCACTACTTGTTTAACGGCAAGCCGAAGGCGTCGGCGTTTCGCCAACACGCGGACGCCTTCGGCTTGCCGTGAAACTAGTCCGGCTCACGAGATACGTCCAGTCACCTGCCACGAAGTGGCGCTGTCCCATTGGACGATCACGAGTTTTCCCGGGACGATCGGCGAAAAGCAATCGGCGTATGTTTCGACAAACGTTTGAACGCGATACTGAAAGACGTTCCCGACTTATAGCCCACAAGTCCGGCAATCTTCTTGACACCGAAATCGGTTTCCCGCAGCAATTCGCACGCGCGTTGCATTCTGCATTCCGTCAAGTATTGAAGAGGCGGCTGTCCAATCACATCGCGAAAGGATTCCAAAAAGCGGGTCCGCGACATTCTTGCTTGCTTTGCCAGAGATTCGACCGTCCATGGTTTTTCAAGCTCGGTGTGCATGACAGTGACCACGGGGCCAATCGCAGGATCCATGATCGCCCGCAACCAACTCGCGTCATTCATGGGATTGTTCTCGCCACCCGATTCACCGCCGATGATGAATGCCCTCAAAGTTGCGAGAAACAATACGTGCAGCAAATGTCCTGAAATCACTGACGCGCCTGCTTTGTTCGTCGTTTGCTCATCGGTGACGACGTCGAGAAGTTTTGCCAGTTTTTGCAGGTTGTGATACGACTGTTGGTTCAGCCGTATCACCGGCGGCAGACTCTCCAAGAGGGAATTGCCGGCGATCGTGTCGAGTGAAAAATGTGCCATGACGACCGACGTGGCCGTTGGTGCTGTTTCGGCCAAGATTTCAATGCGCAGATCGTCCAACATCACAACCGGGCTGTCGAGCTGGTCGCACAACCGGTGCGGAGTTCCCTGTGGAATTACAGCAAGATCCCCGGCCTTTAGCTCAATCCGTTGCGACCCGTCATTCAGGACGAGTTGGCAGGTTCCCGTCCGTACGATGTAAAAGCACGCGCGGCCCGCGGGGACTTCAATTCCCCAGGCGACTCCCAATCGCAGTTCATGAATATTCCAATGAGGAACACGCAGTCGCCAAAACGTGGCGGACAGTGGGTCGAGTGGTCCCGATTGTTCTTGGATCATTGAGGAAGGCATGGATTCCAGCAAGCAACAGCCGCGGGCGCTGGCAAGAGGTTTTCGAGGCAAGGCAGTAGCCCAATGGCACTCGCTTAACAGGCGACATTTGGGAATCCGTTCGTCGGGGTCAGGAACCTTACGGTTCCCGCTAGCCTGGTATCTTGAGCTTCATTGCGCTTGGCTCGGCGGAACCGTAACGTTGGCCAAAACGGATAACTGCCTGAGTCGTCGTTCAACTTGACAAAACAATGCTGTCGGAAAAGTCTGCCTAGTTTCGCTGATCGGCATATGCGTGCGTATCCTCACGACGCACACAACTGGAGCCGAATTGATGATTACGGAGCGCAATAATTCATCAGGTTCAGACGACCGCAATCCCGCCGGCCCCGTATCGGGAGTGGAGCGAAGACAATGACGGTTCCCCAAGTGATTCAGATTGGCCGGGAACTGATGCTGACGGGCGTGATGCTGTCATTGCCCGTGATCCTGGTCAGCCTGGCCATCGGACTGCTAATCAGCATCTTTCAGACGATTACTAGCATTCAAGAACAAACCCTGAGTCTTGCTCCGCGTATCGTGGGTGCCGCGTTGGTGATTGTGTTCACTCTGCCGTGGACATTGCAGGTACTGATGAGTTTCTCGTACCGCATGATTTGGAGAATCGCGGAGGCGGGGCATTGATCGAGTCGGCGGCGATTGGATTCACTCTGATTCTGACACGGACTTCCACTTTCGTTGCCGTGCTGCCGATCTTCCGTGGAAGAAACCTACCGCGTCTGATCAAGATTGGGCTGGCGTTCTCGCTCGCTTCAATGTGGTTCGGAACGTACGCCGACACGGAAGTGATTTCACTTTGGGAATCGTCCGTCGGTTCGAGTTGGCTCAGCCTATCGATGGCAATGATTCGAGAAGGGGTCTTCGGCGCCTTCTGGGGATTCGCGTTCTCGCTGTTCTTGCTACCGATTCAGATTGCCGGATCCTACGTCGGGCAAGAGATGGGTTTGACGCTGGCATCGATTTCCGATCCGCATACGAATCGCACGGCCAACGTGGTTTCTCAATTGTTTGAAGCCTTGGGAACGCTGCTATTCTTCGCGCTCGATTTGCATCACGTCGTCTTCGCGACTTTGAACCTGACGTTCATTCGTTGGCCGATCGGAGTTCCGCTGGGCGATTACCGAGCCAGCCAATTGATTACTGGCGTCGCCAACGCACACGAGTTAGGACTGTTGATCGCGGCACCAATGGGTATCGCGCTGTTCATGACGCTGATTACTTTGGCGCTGTTGATGAAAGCGTCGCCGCAACTGAATTTGTTTTCGGTCGGACTCACGTTACGCGTCGGTGTCGGCATGTGTGCCATGCTCATTTTTCTGCCGGAGATGACACTGCTGACAAGCCGCATTCTCTCGCGGCTATCCGTTTTCATGGGAAATCTGTTGTGAGGCTAGCGCTTGAGAACCGTGGGCTAGCGCCCAATGGCACTCACTTTAGATGTCACCCTCCTTTGGGAGGGTCGCGAGGGACGAGCGGGGAGGGGCGAGCGTTGCAATTTGACGCAAGACGATTGACTTCGATCAACCCTCCCCGGCCGCTACCGCGTCCGACCCTCCCAAGGGGAGGGTAAAGTGAGTGCCATTGGGCTTGCGCCCATCGGCTGATTTCATCAGCCGCGACGCGCTAGCGTCCGGTTCCTGCTGGTAAATTTGCATCCGCCGATCGCGTTCGGTTCGGCGTCAATCAAATCAACTCGAAAAATGTTCTTCCACGGTTTCTAAACGATGGCGGACGAAAACCAATCCTCGAAAACCGAGGAACCGACAGAACGACGTCGCGACGAGGCCAAGAAAAAGGGCCAATTCGCGATCAGCAGCGAGCTGACGGGAAGTCTGTTGCTGTTGAGCGCCGTCCTGGTCCTGTCGTGGAGCGGCAATAACATCGGAACTTCGTTGGCCCGGATCGTTCGAAATCACCTCTTTCAATTGAACCGTGGCGAGTTGAATCCCGCTCAGACGCACAAACTGATTACCGAAACGGTTTTGGGCGGAATCGAAACCTGCGGATTGCTGTTGTGTGTTCTTTTCCTAACGGCAATCTCGGTTGGTGTGTTACAGGTTGGTTTTAATGTCAGTTTCGAATCGTTGCAGGCAAATTGGTCGAAACTCTCGCCAATCAGCGGATCGAAGCGGCTGTTTTCGTTACGCTCGGTCGTGCATACGCTCATTTCGATCACAAAGGTCTGTGCGATCGTTGCCGTGCTGTGGTGGTTGGCACACAGCAGCCAAGTGTTTGGAAATGGTCTCGGGTTTCCTAGCTTGTTGACGGCCGTGCGGACGGGCTGGGGCTTCGCGATCCACTTTGCGATGGCGGTCGCGGGATTCTTGATCATGATCGCTCTGGCCGACGTCGTCTTCCAACGTTGGCGGCACGAACAAGAATTGAAGATGAGCCATCAGGAAATCAAAGAGGAACAGAAACAGGAATTGGGTGATCCGTTGATGCGGGCACGG
This sequence comes from Planctomycetota bacterium, assembly GCA_963582955.1. Lineage (GTDB taxonomy): Bacteria > Planctomycetota > Planctomycetia > Planctomycetales > Planctomycetaceae > CAUZVF01. The sequence goes on along the minus strand of CAUZVF010000223.1, from coordinate 3,580 downwards.
ATTAAAAAGTTGCAACGGGAAGCCTCGCAGCGCCGCATGCTCGACGATGTCCCGAATGCGACGGTCGTCGTGACCAACCCAACGCATTATGCGGTGGCACTGCAATATACGCGCGAGACGATGCAGGCACCGAAGGTTGTCGCGAAGGGAAAGGACTTTCTGGCGAAACGGATTGCCAAAATTGCGAAAGACAACGACATCCCCATTCTCGAACGCAAACCACTGGCCCGCGCTTTGTTCGCCACGGTTCCCATCGGCGAAGAGATTCCCGCCGAACTGTACCAGGCCATCGCCGAGATCATGGTGTACGTCTATGGTTTGAAACGCGCGGCCTGATGCGTAATACGCGACCGAGAAAAAATTTCCACGCCTACCGTGAAAACATTTCCGTATCCAACTCTTGGGCGATCGACGCGGCAAACGTTCTTGATAATCTTGGCAAGTCGTATCTGCCGTTCTATCAAGAAATTCCGTGCATTCGGTCCAGACGGAACTAACAATCCAACCAGTCTGGCACGGTTTTTGATTAAAACGCTCACGGAACAACCGCCAACACCACTTCGTGAGCGAGACATCAGATGCTGCCGGGATTATACAGCGCTGCCACCAGCTTGAATGCGGCGATGAAGAACCAGGAAGTCATTGCCGAGAACCTGGCACACGTGGACGTTCCGGGTTTTCGACGTGGCATCCCAATTTTCGAGTCGTTTCAAAACGTGCTGAATGCCGAAGAGAACCGCTCGCCCAATATCGGCACGAATCTCGACGAGGTGGTCACCGACTTTTCCGAGGGCCGGCAGCAGGTGACCGGCAACCCGTTGGATTTGGCAATCAGCGGCGACGGTTTCTTTGTCATCGAAGGTCGCCGCCGCGATCAACGACAGCAAAATCACGGTGGCCGCGGTTCTGGATGCGTCAGCCGTTGACGTAAGAATTCCGTTGGCTCGGCGAAATGCGGTTGCTTCGGTCATTAGTGACGTGCGGAGCTTGCGGGTAAACCCCGATGCCAAAGCCGTTGTCGTAATCAACGAACGGACTGGGACCATCATCATCGGACAGAATGTCCGACTGGCACGAGTGGCCATTACGCACGCGAATCTGTCGGTCATCACCAGCGAGTCACCCCAAGTGTCGCAGCCGCTTCCATTTGCCCAAGGACAAACGGCGACGGTTGATCGGAGCCAGGTCGAAATTATCGAAGAAAACAAGCCGATCAGCGTTGTCGAACCGCCGTCAACCGTCGCGGACCTGGCGGCAGCACTGAATGCTCTGGGAGTGACCCCGCGTGACCTCAGCTCGATTTTCCAGCACCTGGCGGATGCAGGCGCGTTGCACGCGGAATTGAGATTTCAATAGGGAGAATGTGCGGTGAATTCAATCAATAGCCTGACGTCGGGAATGATTCCCGGACAGATCCTCAACACAGGATCGAATAGTGGACTGTTGATCCAAGGGCAGCTAAGTCCCGAAGAAGTCGGCAAGGAATTCGAGAGCGTGTTCGTCACGCAGCTTGTCAAGGAAATGCGTCAAACCGTTGGCGAAGAGGGTATCTTCGGCGGATCGGCCGACGCGTACGGAGGTTTGTTCGATATGTTCATGGGATCGTATCTCTCGCAGTCTGGCGGTTTTGGATTGCAAGGGATGATTTCCGAGTTTCTCGAATCTATAGATGTCACGAGCCAACCAACATGAAGACGACCGACGACACAAACATCGGCAATTCCGAATGTGATCGTATTGCGATCGCCTGCCTGGGGCATCTTCAGCAAGAAGAAGCCGTCCTTGGCACGACGTTGGAGCGGCTGTACGAAATTCGCAAAGCCGTGTTGCATCGTGATTTGGAAGCACTGTCGCGCGCGATGGACTCTGAAGCAGCAACCGACCGGGCGGCGGAAGACTTGAGAGCCACGCGGATCACGCTCCGACAGAACATCGCCGACGCTCTGCAAGTGACCGCGGAATCAGCCACTCTGAAGTTATTGGCCACTCACGCGTCAACCGACATTGGCAACCAATTGGCGGTCTGCCGCGACCGGCTTGCTGGGATGGCTGCTGAAGCCGAACGAGTCAACCGGGCGAACGCCGCGTTGCTTCGTCAATCGGCGGATTTGATTGACAGGCTTTTGAACGGACTGACGGGTACGCACGACAACTGCCAACGGTACGCGGGAAACGGCAACATCCGCGCGAGTGACCGGCGAAGTATTTTTCAGGAAGAATGCTAACCATGCTCGATCTTTCGATAGGGCAATCGGCGATCCGGGCCAGTCAAACGGGTCTTGAAACGGTCGCCAATAATATCGCGAACGCCAACACGCCGGGCTATCACCGTCAAGTCGTGCGTCTGAACGGCCGCTCGCCGATCGAGCGGCTGGGAATCATTCAGGGAACGGGCGTCGAAGTCGCTCGTTTGGAACGTCTGGTCAACGAGGTCGTTGAAGCGGCGTTGACGGAAAACATTTCCGATGCGGCGGCGGTGGATGAGCAATTGGCAATCGCACGCCAAATTGAAACTTTCGCGGCACCGGCTTCCGGTTCACTGACCGAACGGCTGCAAGAATTCTTCAACTCGCTCGAACGATTGTCGGCCAACCCATCGGACACGTCGCAACGATCGATTGTCTTGAGAAATGCCGACTCGCTGGCGACCGAAATTACCGAACTGGCGGAACGGATCGGGAAGATTTCAGCGAGCCTCGACATCGAGATTCGCCAGACGGTCGTGGAAATCAATTCTCGGTTCGAGGACATTTCCGACATCAATCAAAAAGTCACGACGGCACAGGTGCGAGGCCGAAATCCCAATGATTTGCTGGACCGTCGGGATCTGGTTCTGAATGAACTGGCAGCACTGCTGGATGTCGAATTGCAAGATCAGGGCAACGCGAACGTCGTGTTGTTAGCCAGTCAGGGACAAGTCTTAATCGGCGACGACAGCGTCCAGTTACAAGCCGTCCTTTCCGCGAACGGTGAAATCGAAGTCACCTATGATGGCCGGGAAGACCCGATCACGCCTTCCAGTGGAAAACTGGCGGGATTGCTCGAAGCACGAAACGGAGTCATTCCACGTTTCTTGCAAGACTTAGAGACGTTTCGAGCGGAACTCGTCGGCGCGGTCAATTCCATTCATGCGACGGGCGTCGGACCGGAAGGCTCATTCAATGTGTTGGTTGGCACAAACGGAGTCTCGGATCCGACGGCCGCTCTGAATAGCACGGAATTGGCCGGCCAAATCACCAGTGGCAATCTGGTTGTTTCCGTGACTGATACGAGTACCGGCCAACGCGTTTTGAACACGATCGCGATCGATCCCAATTCCGATAGTCTTCAAGACGTTGTCGCGGCGTTCAACTCGGTCGCGAATTTGAACGCCGTTGTGAACACGCAAACGGGCACGCTTCGGATCACGTCCAATGCCGGTTTCGAATTCGACTTTGCCGGCGGAGTGGATTCGTTGCCGACGGCGGCTACGTTTACGGGAACCAGTGTGCCCGAATTGAGCGGGTTCTATACCGGCACGCAAAACGATCAGTTTCAGTTTACAATTTCTGGTAACGGCACGGTCGGCGTCACCGCGGGC
>CAUZVF010000222.1:0-7438 GCA_963582955.1 Planctomycetota bacterium | reverse complement strand
TGATACGAAGGCTCCGTCGAAAGAAGCATGGGCCAAAGTCAAAGTCGTTGCGTCGGCTGTGATTCATGGCAAGACAGTGGCCAAGGAGCTTGGCAACCTTGGTGAACTCAAGATCGAGCCGAAGCCGAAATTGACACCGTATCTGTTGCTCGACAATGGCGTCGCCGGTTTGTTGTCGGAGTCAGACGGTCCGATTGAACTGGTCATTGAACCGGGGACAACCATCACGGCCATGTTGCGGATCGAGCGAAACGAGTTTAACGGTGAATCGCGGTTCGACATCGACAATCTTCCGCACGGAGTCATCGTCGATAACCTAGGTCTGAGCGGCATTATGGTCCGCGAAGGCGAGACCGAGCGGCAAATCTATCTGACTGCGAGCGATTGGACGCCCGAGTCAACGCGCTGGATTCATGCGGTTTCTCAGAATGAGGGCAATCAGTCGTCGCGGCCTATCCTGTTGCGGGTGAAATCGCTGCGAAATGCCGTCACGTCGAAATGAACGAATGATTGTCCGAACGGGAGCCTGAGGAATGCGGAAGCGTATCGTTTACCACGGCTATGTCCAAGGCGTTGGCTTCCGCTACACGACGGCGCAAATTGCAAATGATTTGCCCGTAAACGGTTACGTCAAGAATTTGCCAGACGGTACAGTCGAACTGGTTGTCGAGGCCGCGGAAAACGTGATCGTTAGACTTATTCTTGCAATCGAACGGCAGTTCGACGGATCGATCAAGAATCGCATGGAATCCGACTTGACCTCGGATGAAGAATTCCAATCATTCGAGATTCGATAATGAGTTGGCGCTCACAACCGGCTCTGCCGATTCAGCAAGTTTTTCGGTTGAAAGTTGGTTCTCACCCAACATTCGGCGTGATTCCCCTAATTCCCCGCTTTCGCACGGCCTTTGGTCTCGATAGATTGGAGTTGCGGATGTGCAGCGAATTCCCGCGAACGTCTGATGATGTCTGACGGATTATTTCGGGCACGCTCGCAAGATACCGAAGTCCAAACTTGTCAAACAATTAGGTCCGATTTGCCGTACTAAGACGCGATTGCCATTCGCCGGATTTATGGCACGGCCATATCCACGGACTGTTGCCGGCGGTTCGTATTTGATTTTCTGATTTTCTTTCATGTTGGCTAACACAAAGAAATGAACACCATCGACCTGTATCAGTTACCAATTTTCGCCGCCGTCAAAGGCTCGCAGTCCGAAATCCCCGCCGGACAATGGTGGGCAACATTTGTGGTCGCCGTCGCGGCTATCGTCGGAATGCTGTTGTTTTCCTATCGGACGCGGGCGGGAATCATTGCGCGGGCAACGACGAAGGAAGCAATCCGGCAGCCGATTTTCTTCCTGTTGCTGTTTGTGTCGTTGTTGATCCTGATCGTCAACACCTTTCTGCCGTTCTTCTCACTCGGCGAAGACATCAAGATGCTGAAAGATTGCGGATTGGTGACGATGCTGTTTTCCGGGTTATTTCTCGCCGTCTGGACATCGAGTACCAGTGTCGCCAACGAAATCGAAGGCAAGACAGCGATGACGCTGCTGTCGAAACCCATCAATCGCCGGCAATTCGTCGTTGGCAAATACGTTGGTATCCTGCAGGCGGTATTGATCTTGGTCGTTCCGCTCGTGCTGATCTTTTTTCTGTTGCTGTTGTATAAGGTGGGCTATGATGCCCGCGAGTCGTCCAAACAAGTGCCGGAATGGGGCTTTCAAGCGATGACGATCCATCCCGAACGGCTCCAGGCGGTGATCCAAATCTTGCCCGGTGTCGCACTGATTCTCTTGGAGATCGCCGTGCTGACGGCGGTCAGCGTTGCAATTTCAATCCGGCTGCCGATGGTTGTAAATATCACGACATGTCTGGCAATCTTCGTTGTCGGTCACCTGACCCCGGTTTTAGTGGCGTATCAGCCGCGTGAGGGAGTCAATCCCTTGGAGCCGGTGAAATTCGTGGCACAATTGATCGCGACGGCATTGCCATCACTCAACATTTTTAACATGGAAGTCGCCGTCGCAACTGGTGCGATGGTTCCGCCCATCTATCTTCTTTACTCGGCGATTTATAGTGTCGCCTATTGCACGGCTGCAATCTTAATGGCATTCATTCTATTTGAAGACAGGGATCTCGCGTAGCGGGCCGGCTGTCCTTCCGGCCCAACCAGACAAGGATGGACTGACACGACATCAGGGAGGCGGGGTTGACGCACATTAACGGCGGATGTCGTGGCAAAGAGTCATTCGAGTTCGTTTGATCGGGTCTTCCCACTAAAAGAGCTGTTCCGTGGAACGGCGCTTCGTGTATTGCTTTGGGCAGTGGTGGGCGCGGCCCTTCTCGGGCTGCTTGTGCTCGATGGCTTTCTGACCGGTGATCTTCTGTTTCGCCGTGGCGAGATTTCTCTGGACATCAATCAGTTCCATGAATACGAGAATTTGACCACGCGGCGGTCGAATCAATCGGAATCGAATGCGGATCCCATTTTTGCGACGTCCGCGTTGAATCGCGTCGATCAGGGCCTGCGGGCAACCGTATGGTCGATGCGTGACCGGCCGTGTGCAAGAATTCTGGCGGCTCTGTGCCGGGCGGCTCCGTCACTGCGTTACAACAGTAGCACGCTGGCCGTCTTATTGCTGACGTTGATGGCGTGTGGGTTGGCTTACAGTCTGATTTTGTCGCGCATCCGCACGCTTTCAGTCCGAACGGCGCTGGCCGTCGTCACTCGGTTGCGGCAATCGATTCACCGGCAGACGCTACGTTTGGGTCCCAGCGATCTTGAAGACATTCAGAATCAGCAAGTGCTGTCGTTGTTCACAAACGAAATGGAACATGTCCGGGACGGCGTCTATCGCCGCGTATCGCGGATCGCACGGCATTCGCTCAACCTGACCCTGTTTATTGCTGTCGCGATTTTCATCAATTCGTACTTGGCGGTTCAGTGTCTCATCCCGCTGTTTGCAACGTGGTATCTGATCCAACGGGAACGGCAACGCTCGAACTCGACGCTCCGTTTGGCGGCCGACCGTGCTAATTCGGAATTGAAGTTGTTGTCCGAGGGATTGCAGACAACGCGATTGGTGCGCGGCTACGGCATGGAAGCTTTTGAGCAGGACCAATTCCAACGCCGGTTGGAACGATTTCGTGACAAGATTTACACCGCAAAACGCGGTGAGCGGCTGTCGCGATGGACCATCCGTTTGTTTGTCGTAATTTGTTTGACGGTGATCATGTTTCTGGTCGGCACGCGCTGCCTGTTGGAGGCTGACAACGTGAATCACTTGGAATTTTCCGAGGCGCTGTTGTTGCTGATTTCGTTCTGTGGCTTGTATCGGCCGCTCGACCAACTATGGCAGCTTAGGCCGGATGAAGAACCTGTCAGAATTGCCGCCGATCGGATTGTGCGGTATCTGAACCAGATTCCCGAAGTCGGCCAGGCGGTTGGGGCCAAGTTTCTGAGTCCGTTGTCGAAGTCCTTGCATTTCGATTCGGTCAGCTATTCGACCAAGAGCAAACAGAAACTGCTTGATAAGTTTGACCTCAAAATTCCGGCGGGAGGCGTCACGGCGATCGTCTCGTTGGATCAATTGGAAGCGCGAGCGGTGGCCTACTTGTTACCCCGGTTCATCGAACCGCAACTTGGCCGAGTTTTGATCGACGGCGAAGACATTGCCTGGATGACGCTCGAATCGCTCAGGGCCGAGACATTGTATGTCGGAGGCAACGATCCATTCTTCACGGGCACGGTTTTCGAAAACATTAGTTGCGGAAATCCGGAATACTCTCTGCAGGACATCACCGAAGCCGCCAAGGAAAGTCACGCTCATAACTTTATCCAAAAGCTGACTCAAGGATACGAAACAGTCCTTGGCGAACATGGCGAGCAACTTGAAGCCGGGCAGGCGTTTCGGTTGGGACTGGCACGGGCGACCGTCCGCAAACCGGCCTTGCTGGTCGTTGAAGAGCCGACACGAGTGCTCGATGAAGACACGAAAACACTGCTCGATGATGCCTATAACCGCATTGCGCGCGGACGGACGGTGATCTTCTTGCCGTCACGGCTATCGACGGTGCGCCGGGCCGAAAGGATTGTCCTGATTCATGGCGGGCGTGTCGAAGCAATGAGCACTCACGCAAATCTCGTAAAGACTTCTCATCTTTACCGGCATTGGGAATACCTACGGTTCAATGAATTCCGTCACGAGGAATGACGCGGGTTTCCCGTGGCAACAAACGGATCCTTGGTTTGATTGTTGTGTTCTTGCCGCGCCCATCCAAGCATGGCGGCTTTGTCACAACGAACTCACGCGATCGTCGGTTTCGACTGGCAGGAACTGTCCTTCCAATCGCGCCAACGCATCGATGGCGTTCATGTTGAATAGGACTTTGCCGCCGGTTCCCCACATTCCCCGATGAAAGTGAAAGATCGCGACCGCGTCTCGAATTGTGCCGACAGCCTCGACGTCGGTCATGTCACCGTCCTCGATCGCTTCAAACTGAATGTTGACGCCAACGAACGCCGTCAGCAATCCGGAATCGACGGCGCGGCCAAAGGTCACTCCTTCCAGCCAGTCGCATTCCAGCCACCGTAAGCCGCGCGGCTTGCCGCTTGATCTGGCGAGATCGAAGAACTTTGCCTCCAGTTGTTCACGCTGAATTCGAAAGCTGTGAACGGCGATCTTAATCCCACGTTCACGCCGTCGCCGAGTGATCGGCTTCCAAAGAATGGCAGCGGCAGCGACCATCACGCACGCGGTCACGACGATTTCCGTGGAAGACAGATCCATGCAATTTCACTCTTTTCAGTGGGACGAGAAAAGCCGGATGTTTGCGCCGTCCGGCAAAAACACGTTTGACGGTCGTGCCGACTGTCCGCGCAATCGGTGAAGCACGTCCGGGTGATCCTGATCAATCATAGGGCCGGTCGTACGTATCGTTCAAGCAGTTCGCGGCCAACCAAGTCCGTTAATCGATTCAACCTGAACTTGATGCGCATTTATTCCGCACACCGCGCCGCGTCTGGCGCGACCTGCACAATCAGGCTGGGCCTGCGCTTCAGGCAAACTTCGCAACCCGTGCCGATTCATTTAAGGCGTTACGTTCCGATTCGTCGATCTAATGATGACACATCTTCGTTCCGGCACAACTCGGTTGCCCGTCCGTGCGAATCCTTCAATTGACAGGACGTTCCCGTGAAATCCAACTTCACTCCAACGCATCGTTCAATCAGATCACTTTTCGCGTTATTAATCGCGTTGTTCTTCCTATCGGGATGCGGACACAATCCGCGAAACGTCGTCACAGGCTTGTGGCGGCGAGATATCGCTGCGGAAACCGGGCGCAAGCACGGCAAGTTGCGTCTTCCGTCGTTTCGCAGCCGTTTTGCCTCAATGAAAACGGCGAATAACTCAAACTTGGCCGACGTTTCCAAAGGAGAAGAAAAGGTCGGCCGCGTTTCGATCACGCGGCTGGAACCACCGCGTTCGCATCCGTCAACTCGGGCTAGGTTCAACGCAAACAACACGAGTTCCGAACGAGTCATCATTGCGGACGACCCGTTTGCAAGACGAGCGAACGCGGACGTTGTTGACCGGCTCGAACTGCCCACTGGCGCTTACGAAACGGAACCGACGCGGGTCGAAACACCCGTGCCACCGCGAGCTACCGAGCTTCCCACAAATCGCACGGCGCGGCAAACACCAAATCTGAAATTGCTGCCCGACGAGGAGACCGCGCCATCGCGCACGGCGCCGAAGGTCGAAAATCCATCGTTAGTAGCCTCGAAAGAAGTGCGTTCGGAGACCAACGGCAAGGAAGATTGGTTTTCCGGCGAAACGAAGAACAAGAGCTTCAATCATGCCGACAACAATCTCGGCACACAACATCGAGATTCGTTGTTTACGCTCGAGCGTGGACACGATGCACAATCTCGCGAATCAGTCCGCGAACTGATGAAGGAATCGCGTTCGGAAATGCAGCAGGCGCGGTTGTCCGAACTGGTGCAAGAGCACGGAGCGGAACTGACTCGCGGGCAAGAAAACGCCGCTCAGTCGAATGCGTTTTCGAATCCGTCGACGGATTCTGTTGCGTCGAACGATGCCGAGAGTGGTCCAGATATTCTGATCGTTGCCTCGGAATCGGTTCCACCGCGAATCGGCAGAGGGACGGATGCGACGTCCAATGAACTAGTCTCGCTGCAACCGCTAATAGAAATTCCCGAGAAAATCAGCATCGTTCCGTCACACGGGCAACCGTTACACGGCAACTCGGAATCTGGCGGCGTTGCTACCATGAATCTCAAAGATTCCAATGCCCCGAACACACTGCGGCTTTCGTCCAGCCAATTCTCTGAACGGGATTTGCCATCGGAAGCGAAGGCGACGGCTGACAATGGAACAACGGATCAACAACCGTTCCCTTCACTCAGCGGGCCCGTGCTTCCGCCAAGTTTGCTTCCCGATCCGGATTTTGACGAGAGTCTCATCACATTGGCGGCGTCGGGTGATCCGAAGGCGGTAGAAAAGGGAGAATCGTTAGTATCGCCCAATTGGGATCTGGCTTCAAAATTAGAACCGGCGCGCGAAAGCCAGTCACCATGGGCCGTATTGGGAATTTCGCTCCTTGTCGTCTTGGCCGTTGCGGTGTTTGTCGCCAAACGTCGTGGTTCAAAGATCGAAACCGTCCGCTGATCAATGTGCGGGCACAGCGAACTCGGGACTGCCGCCATGTCGTTGGCATTGCCGATTTGATCCAATTTGTAACGAAAATTGCGAAAGACTAACCGCACGCAGCGTGGTTGTGATCTATATTTGGAAAATCTCCGGCCGACGCGAACAGTCGCTGGCCGCATTGCAACCCCGCTGGAGTGATCGTAATGTCTGCGGACCCCTGGAGCCGTCCATCGTTTGACGATTTGAAGAGCGTTCTGGAAAGCATTGGACAGTCGGACGTCAACCACAATCGGTCCGCGGAACGCCTTGAACTTTCCGTGCCCGCCGAAATTGTCACAATGCGCGGCGCGACGATTCCCGCCATGACGCGCGAGATCAGCCGGTTTGGGATCGGACTGCTTCATCGCGGAGCCGTCAATCCTGGCGAAGTCATCGTCAAGATGGCCAGCGACACGCGCGAGTACCAATATCAGGTCTTGGTCGAATGGTGCCATCCGTGTGAAAACGGCATGTTCATGAGCGGCGGAAAGTTTCTGGGCAAGCATACCGACTGAGCCACGCACTGCCGTTTGCGAGACTCTGCCGCTCGTGACGTTCGTTCCAAGTGGCGAAGCAGTTCCTGTCAGCCAAGGTCTTCCGGTCACCTTGTGCGGGTCATTCATGCTGTCGTTGCCGTCGCCCATCACTGAGCCGCTGAAGACGCAAATGACCTTACGTGACGTCCGCAGCGCGTTCGATATCTATCACTAGCACTTGCCTTC
>CAUZVF010000221.1:0-7441 GCA_963582955.1 Planctomycetota bacterium | reverse complement strand
ACGCCTTGAGTCACCGACATCAACAACACTGCCAACGCGAGTAAGGATACGTGGCCCGCGCGACACGGAAGAGCAAACGAGATCTGGCAGCCGAAGTCGAAGCCGAAACGCGCGAGATTGGCCGTTTCATCTTCGACCATCTGTCGCGGCGCAAGCCTTCGATTTTCGAGCGCCGATGGTGGGACGACCGCATTCTCTCGTGGGCGATGTCCGACGAATCCGTCAAAGTGCAAATGTTTCGATTCGTCGATGTCCTACCGATGCTCAAGACGCACCAGTCGATCATGCGGCATCTTCAAGAATACTTTGAAGAAGTCAACGAGCATCTTCCGCGTGCCGCGCGGCTGGTCTTGGAATACTCACAGCCAAATTCCGTGCTGGGCCGGGCAGTTGCATTAAACGCCCGTTCAAACTCGACGCGGATGGCCAAGCGATTCATTGCCGGTGCCAGCGTCGATGAAGTCGTTGAATCGGTCGCACGCATCCGCAAGTACGGATTTGCATTCACGCTTGACCTGCTCGGCGAAGCCATCATCAGTGAATCCGAAGCCGACGCCTATCAACAGTCGTATCTCGATTTGATTGCCGAGATGGCTCCACAAATCAACGACTGGCCGGAAAACACGCCGATCGATTGCGACCATTGGGGCCCAATGCCGCGTGTCAACGTGTCGTTGAAGTTATCGGCACTGTATAGCCAATTCAATCCGACCGATCCCGTGGGAACTGCCGAAGGTGTCAAGTCTCGGCTGCGGCCGATTTTGCGTTCGGCCCGCGAGAATGCCGCATACGTCCATGTCGATATGGAGCAATACTCGTACAAAAACCTCACGCTCGAAATCTTTAAGCAAGTATTGATGGAAGACGAGTTCCGTGACTTCGTTGACGTAGGAATTGTCATCCAAACCTACATGCCCGAAGCTGAACGCGACCTTCAAGGACTGCTGGCGTGGGTCAAAAAGCGAGACATGCCGATCTGGGTTCGGTTGGTCAAAGGAGCTTATTGGGATTACGAAACAGTCGTCGCCCAATCACATGGCTGGCCGATTCCCGTGTATCAGCAGAAGTGGCAATCCGACGACAATTTCGAACGCCAAACCCGATTCGTGATGGAAAACTACGAATGGTTGCGTCCGGCATTGGGAAGCCACAATCTGCGCAGCCTGGCGCATGGAATCGCGTGGGCTCGCAAGCTGGATATCCCGCAATCCGCATTCGAAATCCAAATGCTGTACGGAATGGGTGGCGAGCCGGCTCAGTTGTTTGCCGAAATGGGCCATCGAGTCCGGATCTATACTCCGTTCGGTGAACTGATACCGGGAATGGCGTATCTGGTGCGCCGGCTATTGGAAAACACATCAAACGATTCCTTCCTGCGACACAATTTCGCGGAAGACGTTTCTGTCGAGGACCTGATGATGAAACCATCTGACATCGGTGCGACAATCGATCCTGTTGAAGACGACGAGCCGGCCGACGGCTTCACGAACGAACCGCATACTGACTTCAGCAAAGCCGAAGCACGCGAGGCAATGCAGGCGGCACTCGATGAAGTTGCCGGACAACTTGGCCGTGAGTATCCGCTGGTGATCAACGGGCGAGCGGTCGACACTCGGTCGCGAATCGAATCGCGGAATCCTTCGCACAAGTCGCAAATCGTCGGCATTGCCGCCAGCGCATCGGAAGACGACGCGATCAACGCCGTCGATGCCGCCCGGCGAGCATTCGCGGATTGGTCGAAAACCGCCCCCAAATACCGCGCCGAGTACTTGCAGCTTGTCGCGGCGGAAATGCGGAACCAACGATTCGAATTAGCGGCGTGGGAAGTGTATGAATGCGGCAAGCCGTGGGCTGAAGCCGACGCCGACGTGGCCGAAGCCATCGATTTTTGTATGTACTATGCCGACCAAATGCTGCAACTGGGCCAACCGCGGCAATGTGACGTGCCGGGTGAGGAAAACAGTTATTTCTACCGACCGCGCGGCGTCGTTGTCGCGATCGCCCCGTGGAATTTTCCGCTGGCAATCTTGACGGGCATGACGGCCGCCGCACTGGTCACGGGCAACACGGTCGTCATGAAGCCGGCGGAACAATCTCCGGTGGTGGCGGCAAAGCTGATGGAGATCTTCCAAAACGCTGGGATTCCTAACGGAGCCGTCAACTATTTGCCCGGCATTGGCGAAGAAATCGGCCCCGAACTCGTTGGATGCCCGGACGTTGACGTCATCGCGTTTACCGGCTCACGAGGCGTCGGACTGTCGATCAACGCGGCTGCGGCAACGGCCGACGACCGCCAATCATCGGTCAAACGGGTCATCGCGGAAATGGGCGGCAAAAATGCCATCATCGTCGACGACGATGCCGACCTTGACGAAGCCGTAATCGGAGTCTTGGACAGTGCATTTAGCTATGCCGGCCAGAAGTGCTCGGCATGCTCGCGCGCCATCGTCTTGGCCGATGGTTATGATGCCTTTGTCGAACGGCTAACCGCGGCAACGGACAGCTTGAAGATTGGACCGGCCGAGCAACCCGGTACAAGAGTCGGGCCGGTTATCGACGAAGAAGCCTTCAACCGCATTCGTGAGACAATCGAACTGTCGAAGGAAGACAACACTTTAGCACTGGCGGCTGACGCGGAAGAGTTGCGGGAAGAAGGCTATTACATCGGTCCGCACGTCTTTACCGACGTCGATCCCGATTCAGAATTGGCACAGCAGGAAATCTTTGGACCGGTCTTGGCTGTCATCCGCGCGAAAGACATGGACGAAGCTCTGAAAACTGCAAATGGCACGGATTACGCGCTGACCGGCGGAATCTACAGCCGTAGCCCGGCAAACTTGCAGCGAGCACGGCAGGAATTCCTGGTCGGAAACCTGTATTTAAATCGCGAAATCACCGGCGCCCTGGTTGAACGGCATCCGTTCGGTGGCTTCAAAATGTCGGGAATTGGATCGAAAGCGGGCGGACCCGATTATTTGCATCAATTCATGATTCCCGTGAACATCACGGAAAATACCATGCGCCGCGGGTTCGCACCACCAGCGGACGAATGAAAAAACGATCTCATTGGGTCTTGTGAAATGAGAAAACTTATCTGGCTGATCGCCGTCCTTGGCTGGTTGATCGCAATAGTTGTGGCATTGATCGAGGCCGACAATCCGGCACCGGTGGCCGGAGCAATGTTCATCGCAGCGATGGCAAGCTGGATCATCCTTGGCATCTCTCTGGTTTGGGCCTTCGGAATTCGACGACACCTGTTCCGTCATTTTGGCGGCCGCATCAAGGACCCTCAAACGATTCGTTATTCAGTGAAGTCCAACGAACGCGTCAACCTTCAAAGGGCTCTCGACCACTTTCACAAACTGATGAATCGGCGAAAAACGTTGTTCGGGTTTACGGGGTTTTATGCTGGAGAATATGGACAATACGGTGGCAGCGACTTCCAAACGATCATCAAATCGAACGGGGAACCGGCACCGTTACAGTGGGACACGTTTCAAGCCTCGTACGAAGAGACGCAAGAGTGCACGCGAAACGCGATCTATCTGCTGAAAACCGAGGATACGCCGTTCGCCGTGATTGTGCGTTCCAAAGAAAGCGAGTCTGAAAAGCAAGTCGAATTGGAAGTGCTGGGTTCGACGCGCGAGTCCGCGAAAGCAGGACTCGATGCACTTCTAAGACGTGCCGCCACGCAATCGATCTATCGTGGAGCCATCATTTCACTGGAACGTTCGGATGACCGCCGCGATCCGTTCGTCATCAAGTTTCACCGTCTGGAAACGCCGCCGCGCGAGCAAATCATTTTGCCGGAAGAGGTCATCCGGGTTGTCGAACGCAATACTCTGGGAATGCTCGAACACAGCGGAACGCTGAAACGCACTGGCCGCAGCACGCGGCACGGTGTGCTGTTTCACGGACCGCCGGGAACCGGCAAAACGCTAGTGACGAAATACCTGGCCAGCCGGTGCGAGAACTATACCGTGTTTCTTCTGACAGGCTGGCAGTTGAGTCTAATTCGCGAGACGTTCCAACTGGCACGCATGTTGGCGCCGTCATTGATCATCCTGGAGGACGTGGACTTGATCGCGACAACGCGACGAAAAAACCGTAACAAGACCGTACTACACGATTTGATGGACGAGATGGATGGTCTGACCGAAAAAACCGAATGCATTATTCTGATGACGACGAACCGGCCTGATGTTTTGGAACCGGCTCTCGCTGCTCGTCCGGGCCGCGTTGATCAGGCGATCTACTTCCCGATGCCCGACGCCGAATCACGCAAGCGACTGTTCGATCTTTTCGCCGTGAACTTGAACCTTTCTGGCGTCGATGTTACTGGCTGGATTGAGAAGACGGATGGTGCCAGTCCCGCCTTCATCGAGGAACTCTTCCGCAAGTCGGTGTTGCTGGCCGCCGAACGCGGAGAAACCAGCGATCCTCTGCAAGTCACTGATCAGGACCTCGGCCAAGCCATGAGCGAACTCGTCCTTTTCGGCGGAGAGTTGACCCGCAATCTTTTGGGTTTCGCGACAAACAGCAACGAGTCGCAATCAGACAATTAAGGCCGGTCACAATGAAAGCGATCATCGTCGGTGGCGGCATTGGAGGTATCACGGCGGGCATCGCATTGAAATACATCGGCTGGGATGTGACGGTGTTCGAACAGGCCGACAAACTGCGGGAAGTCGGCGCAGGCATCACAATCTGGAGCAACGCCATCAAAGCGTTGAACAAAATCGAAGCCGGCGACGCGGTATTAGCTGCTGGAAGCATCTCGCTCGAGCGCGGCGAAGTTCGCACCCGGCGAAACAGTCTCCTTGCCACCGTTCCAGCCGATGAGATCAAGCGCCGAACGGGAACTCCCACCATTGCAATTCACCGTGCAAATCTCATCGACGCACTCCATCAATGCTTGGGCAGTGATCTGCAAACTGGCTCGCGGTGTACCTCGATTCGCCAAACCCGTCACGAGGTGACAGCCGTCTTGGCCGGGGGACACGAAGAATCGGGGGACGTCTTGATCGCCGCGGACGGAATTCGCTCGGTGGTTCGTGAACAATTGCATGGACAACAAGACCCGCGATACGCCGGGTACATCGTTTGACGCGGCGTCGCGACGTTTCATCATCAACAACTTCCGGATGGTTGCTGGTGTCTTTGGGTGGGTCACGGAAGCCAATTCGGGTATGTGCCGATCGGCAACGGACGAGTCTATTGGTTTGCCACGAAGAATATGCCGCAACGCGGGAGTCAGGCTGCCGGCGTCGATGCGAAACAACAAGCACTGCAACATCTTACGCGTTGGCCGAAGCTCGTTCAGGATGTTGTTGACGCAACTGAATCCTCGTCAGTATTGAATGACGACATCAATGATCGTCCGCCAATGACGACTTGGGGAAAAGACCGAATTACACTTCTAGGTGATGCCGCGCACGCAACGACTCCTCACATGGGACAAGGCGCGTGTCAAGCAATCGAGGATGCGGTCGTCTTAGCCCGCTGCCTGGCACGCGACAGCAATGTCACAAAGGCGATCCAAGCGTATGAGTCGCAAAGGATTCCTCGCACGACGAACGTGATTAACACGTCCAGAAAGATTGGACGAATGCTGCAGCTTGAGAATCCGATATTATGTTGGTTTCGCGACATCGGCATGAAGTTGATGTCAGGCGTAAGCTTGGCTCGGATCTTGGTCTATGCGGGCTACGAAGTTCCCGATCTGTCGAAGCCAGATTAGCGCCTTTCAAGGAAAGATCAGCGCGATTTGCGCGCATGTTTTGCAAACGTCCCTCCGACCTCTTTGGTTGTGGCAAACTAGCCGCGATGGGAACAAGACAAGACAAAAAAGGGCGGGAGTCCAATCCCGCCCAAAGCGTCGGCCCGTTAGTTTGCGGTGCCAATTAAGTCCGGCTTCTGTCCCATCTAATGTTGGAACAAGAATTCCTTGGAATTCAAGATCGCCCAACCGACGTCATCCATCGCGAGACGGCGGTCGGAACTGGCGGCGATGTGCTTCTTGGCGGCGTCCATTTCAGCGGCCACCGGCTTGCGGGCCAGGGCACACAGGTACAACTCGGTGATGATTTCCTCGTCCTTCTTGCCTTCCTTGATGCGGCGGGCGATGCGTCCGTTGTCGGCCCGCAGCTTGTTATGCACAGTCGGACCATTGATCATTTGCAAAGCTTGAGACAGATTCGATTCGTTCGACCGCTCGCACTGGCAAGCCATTTCACGTTGTGGTTGCCCGAAGATTTTCAGGAAATAGTGGTTCGTCGGCGGATCGGGCAGTTCGACAGCTCGCGTTCCGACCGGCAAGCCCGCGAATTTTTCCGGCACGTCCGTGACGTGACAAATCGCATCCAACAACTGTTCGGCTGACAACAGCCGTGTCGTGGCGTGCGAGTTATAGATTTCGTCGTCGCCATTGAATTTGTTCTTGCGCGAGCTGAGCTGATACGTGCGGCTCTTCATGATCGTCTTGACGGCCCATTTTCGGCTGTAACGGTTCTTGACAAACTGGCTCGCCAGTTCGTCAAGAAGCACGCCGTTCGATGGAGGATTCGAATCCCGGAAGTCGTCGACCGGTTCGACAATTCCGCGGCCCATCAGGTGTCCCCAGATACGATTCACCGAGGCCCGGGCAAAGAACGGGTTCTCGGGGTTCGTCAACCACTCGGCGAAGACAACCCGCCGGTCCTGATCATTCGGGATATCGACGTCACCTTTCAGCAACAGATGTACCTTCATTTGTTTTCCAGTACGCGGCTGCTTGATTTCGCCTGATGTCGTGGTGTAAATGATTTCCTCATCCGCGGCAGCTCCCTTCGTTCGGCCAATGCGAGTGAAAGCGGCCGCGATGCCGTAATAGTTGTCTTGAGACCATCGCTCGAACGGATGGTTATGGCACTTCGCACATTGGATCCGAATCCCGAGGAACAATTGAGCCGTCGTTTCGGTGGCGTCGTTGGGATCACGGCTCGCCCGCCAATAACTTGCGGCCGGGTTCTCGTAGACGCTGCCCGTCGCCGTCAACAATTCTCGGGCGAACTGGTCGAGCGGTTTGTCATGCAAGACACTCTCGAAGATCCAGCGTCGGAATTTGTGGACTCCCGTGGTCTTCAACTTCTTGCTGTTGGACCGCAAGATGTCGCCCCATTTCAGCGTCCAGAACGACGCGAAGTCCTCGGTTTCGACCAGTGCGTCGATCAGCTTGTTTCGCTTGTCGGCTGCTTTGTCGTTGAGATACACCGTTGTTTCTTCAATCGAGGGCAATCGGCCTGTCGTGTCCAAGTACGCACGGCGCAAGAATTCTTCGTCGGTGCAAACTTCGGACGGTAGAATCTGCAATTGTTGCAGCTTGGCGAACACCAGCTTGTCGACAAAGTTGTTTTCAGGAGCGTTGTTCCACGCGAATCCTTTAACGTC
Organism: Planctomycetota bacterium; assembly: GCA_963582955.1. Taxonomy (GTDB): domain Bacteria; phylum Planctomycetota; class Planctomycetia; order Planctomycetales; family Planctomycetaceae; genus CAUZVF01. Next base: position 13 of record CAUZVF010000221.1, on the reverse strand, counting down.
TTCCAGAAAGGTC
>CAUZVF010000220.1:0-7458 GCA_963582955.1 Planctomycetota bacterium | reverse complement strand
TTCCGCTCAGTTTCCATTGAAAGCGCGGACTGCGTTGATATCCTGAGTGTTCCAAATTAACGAAATGCGGCAATCAAACTGTTGGAAAGGGAATTTGGCTGATTTTGATTTCCTGGAACCGCGCCGACGTCAATCGTCGGTTAGAGTTTTGTGTATCGCTTTTAAGCAAGACACTCCAGGAGAATAACGATGAGCCGCACTGTTTTCACGTTGGCGACGATTGCCGCCGCGACATTGACATCTATTGATTGCAACGACGCCAAGGCAGGCGGTTTGCTGGACCCCTTTAATGTGGTGCAACGTGCCGGTAAACGGAATTTCGGAGCCGGTTGGTTTGTTAACAATTCCAATGTGTTTGTCGACGCTCCGACAACCGACGCGTGTTGCAAACCGGGTTGTGGATGCCCGACGCACAAGCGCTGTTGCCCATCACGCAAATACGACCGGTTTTGCCGTCCGAAGCCCACAAAATGCGACTGGTTCCCCGGAACACCACGGCAACCTTGTTTGCCGGTTCACAGATATTGCCCGACGTCAGGATGTCCCGAAGGCAAATGTGGCAAATGCCCAACGCCCCGCGTTGTGCATGGGAAATGTGGTAGCCCACACTCCCCGCACAAAGAGCACACTCCGGAAACGAAGCCGGAGATGAAGAAGGACGATAAAGCCAAGACGGCACGGGCACGGACGCCTCACAAGCAGGGATAATTGATTCGAAGCTTTATTCTCCTCGAATCCCCCTGCCTGTTCCCGAGACAGTTTCGTTGTCCCTTGTGTCTTGACGAGGGACCAAACGCGAGGCTGTCACTCGTTTGGGAGTTATGGCCGGATCTCCAGGTAGGGGAAAACCGGATAACGACACGTTAACCGTTTTATGGATGATTAAGGAGAAGGAAGATGAAGAGAGGAATGTTGAATGTGGCAGTGATCGCGTTCGCGATCTCGGTATTGAATGTCAGCCAAGCCAGCGCTGGTTTGTTTGATTTTCTGAATTTTGGTTCGTCGAGCAGGTCGTCGTGTCAGACGTCGTGCCGGCCGGCCAATTGTCAAACGAAGTGTGCACCAGTCAAATGCGTCACGACGAAATGCGCACCAGTGAAGTGTGTCACGGTGAAATGCTCGCCGTGCCCCGCACCGCCCGTCTGCAAGCTAGTTGCTTGTCGCTCGGCCTGTGCACCCAAGCCGTGCTGTAAGATCACCCGTTGCGCGACGAGATGCGCACCGGCTCCGTGTGCAACGGCACCAGCCGCTGCTCCGGAAGCAGCACCGAAAGTTGAAGACGTCCCGAAGCCTCCGAAGGATGACAAGGCTCCGGCACCCAAGAATGCTGCATAATGCTCGCCCAACAAGTGAGCAACTGAAACGGAGTTCGAAAACAGGATCGTTCGTTGGAACGATCCTGTTTTGTGTAGAAGTCCATTTTTCGGCACGTGTTGTGATGCGTGCCTTCGTCAATTCCGTTTCAGGAGATTTGTCATGAAACGAAGACTGCTGCAAGCCAGTTGCTTCGGCGTTGTTGCCGTCGCGGTGTTGGCTCTGTCAGAACAGCGGGCCGAAGCCGGGCTGTTCGACTTTTTAGAACGGATCGGCAACACGAATGTCGAGCTGACGCATTATTTGCCCGAAGCCAAAAATCCGTGTGCTCCAGCGCCGCGATGTTGCCCGAAACGGGCATCGAAGTGCTGCAAACCCGCGCCGCCAAAGTGCTGTGTGCCAAAACCCAGATGCTGTGCTCCGAGGCCGAAATGTTGCAAACCCGTGCGTTGCTGCAAGCCGGCTCGGCCAAAGTGCTGCACTCCCGGTTCGGCTCCGGCAGGAGAGTCGGCGCCGAAAGAGGCTCCGAAGCCACAGTATGAGGACAAAAAGGAAACTGAAGAAAAGAAGGCCTGACGGATCGCCAGTCGTTGCGATTTGCGAATTTTCAGCAACCCGGTCGCCTCTCGCGAACGGGTTGTTTTTTTACGTTCTTCACGGAATTTAGTGGGTCATCCTTGTTTAACGGCAAGCCGCAGGCGTCAGCAGGCCTCAGAAAACACCGACGCCTGCGGCTTGCCGTTAAACGACCCACGAAAATACCGCAAGAACCTTTTTTAACTCGGCGACGTTGAAACACAAGTCCATCAAAACCGGACGCCGTACAGTTTCCATTCGTTAGCCCGAAACACATAGACCGTCCGGTCTTTGAATTCCAAGACAATGCTTTTGACTTGTTCTTTGTCGATGCTCATTTGCTGGTCCGAGTCGATTCGGCCGAACAAAACCTCGGCATCCAAACTTGGTTCGTTAATTACGTAATCAATGTGGATGTCGGACGGGTCGTGCTGAATCAAAATGAGTGCCCGTGGTTGGCCACGATTCTCGATCGCACGGTGAAACGCATGGAACTTTAGCCGTGAAAACGACTTCTCCTCGATTCCGCTTGCCAACCGTGAGCGTGGCCACAGCGGGTCGATGTTGGTGAACGTTACAACCATCGATGCCGCGGCGGCCAGCGCCCACCATTTCGCCATCAGCACACGGCGTTGTTCCCGCCATGTTGCCAACAGAATCCATGTTGCCGCGGCGAAAATCAGACACAGCAGCGGGCCGGTTTCGAAGACGTAATGCCAATTCAGGATTCCACCGTACCAGTAGGGAATGTGCGCGACATGCAACGCGAGAATGGCGGCCATGATCAACCACCATCGGTAACCAAGCTGAGTTCCACCGATCAAGAAAACAAAGATGGCCATCGTTAGAGGGATGACTCCTAATGTCCACTGCAAACTGGCAATGGCACGATGCGTGACATTTGTAGCCGCGCGTGCCGGAGTTAGATTCTTGGCCCACGAATCGTATTTCTCGATCACTTTCGGTCCGAGATGACGCTTACCGCGTTCGACGTTGTTAAATCCATAGACATGCCGGGGAGTATAAATGTCGGTGTAGAGTTGATACGGCGTCTTGAAACCGCTGCCCGTGATCGCTCGGTTGTGAACAAACAAGATGACGAAACCGATCGCCAGAGGAACGGCCAATCCTGCCACCAGCGGAAGCCGCGTTCGCAACGGCTGAACCGGATGTTTCGAATCTCCGCGAATGACAAACCAAGCAAACCAAATCCCAAACGGCAGCCCGAAACCAGCCGCCGTCATTGGACGGCACAGCATTGCGAACGTCAATCCGATGCCGGCCAGAACGGCGTCGTGTTTTGAATGCGTGCGCTGCATGCGAACGAACGCAAACAAGAACAACGACAGACCAACGAGCGTGGGATGATGCGACAACAACAAATTGCTGAACAATCCCATTCCCGGAGACAACGCCGTCAGCATTCCCGCCAAGAGTCCAACGCCGTTGTTTGCCAACTCGCGTCCGGTCCAGAACACAAACATGGACGTCAGTGCGCCGGCGATCCAGTGTCCCCAATAGGGCACGCCAAATGCCAAGAATGGCGCGATCCAAGCACCGACGCCTGGAAAGTACCGGCTGGCAAATCGACCGTCGTCGTTTAAGACATGCATCTGGTCGAACAACTCCGGCATTGTCTTGTGACTGGGAAACGACATTCGGCCAGCGAGAAAAGTCTTTGCCTGAAACAGATAGCTGTACTCGTCGTGGTACGCAGGCGGCAGTTCACCAAAACGTAACTGTTGTTGATTGTCGACTTGATAAAACGCCACGCCGATGCTTACGCAACAAGATGTGAACGCGACGATTCCAGCCAAATACCAAGCGATCCGCAACGATGGCTGAGTATCGTTGGCCGAAGACACCGACGATTCTGACAACCGTTCGCGGACGATCTTTTTCCAGCCCACATACCGCCGGATGCCATGAACGTATCTGATCTTCCAAATTAGAGGTGCCGCCAACAACAGAAACAGATAGAACGTCGTATCGATATTGAATCCGGCCAGCCAATCGGCGAACTTGTCTTGTGACGAAGTGAGTTCTTGCATTCGCGGCAATTCAACCGACGCAACAATCAATGCGGCGACGGCAAACGCCGAGAGTTGAGCCGCGAGCATCAATCTGTTCAAATAGCGGGGCTGTGAATTGCGTGATTCCGTCATTGGTTTCGATCAGATTTGGATCATTCAAGCTTCTGAAATTCGAGTCGATTTCGGATTTCCCGATTGCGGCACGACCAATTCGCTCAACTTGTCTTCCGCAAACTGTGACATTAATTACTACGCAAAACGAGAGAATTTGTGAATCCGGTTGCCTTAATCACGGGAATTTCCGGCCAGGATGGATCGTATCTGTCGGAATTCCTGCTTAGCAAGGGCTATGAAGTCCACGGCCTCGCCACATGCCACAAACCCGGTATCGGCGAACCACCGGCCAATTGGCATTATTGCGATCTTATCGACGGCAGCAACTTGGCCGACATCGTCGATGAAATTCAGCCCGACGAGGTTTACAACTTGGCGGCTCAGAGCCATGTGCGGGTTTCGTTTGACGTGCCGGTCTACACGGTGAATGTCACGGGTGTTGGAACGCTGAGGATACTCGAGACGATCCGCAAGCACCAAGACCGGACAGGCCGCAACGTGCGATTCTATCAAGCGTCGTCCAGCGAGATGTTCGGCCTCGTCGACGAATCGCCACAAAACGAATCGACACGCTTTCATCCTCGCAGCCCGTACGGTTGTGCCAAAGTGTTTGCCTATTGGCAAACGGTCAATTATCGCGAATCGTACGACATGTTTGCCTGCAACGGCATTTTGTTCAATCACGAATCCCCGCGCCGCGGAGAAGCCTTCGTCACTCGCAAGATTACATTGGCCGCCGCCCGCATCAAAATGGGAATTCAACAAACGTTGACGCTGGGCAATTTGGACGCCGAACGTGATTGGGGTTTCGCCGGCGATTATGTCGAGGCGATGTGGCTGATCGTGCAACAAGATACGCCCGATGATTACGTCGTGGGAACCGGAAAACCTCATTCCGTACGTCAATTCCTGGATGAAGCGTTTGGCTATTTGGATCTCGATTGGAACGACTATGTCGAAATCGACTCGCGGTTTTACCGTCCCGCCGAAGTTCACACGCTCCACGCCGACGCAAGCAAGATGCGAAACCGAATGGGATGGGAACCCAAGACATCGTTCCGCGAATTGGTTCGGATGATGGTCGACCACGATCTGGCGAATGCGCGCGAAGAGGCGGAAAAACGAGGGACGAACAAAACTTAGCTTTGTACGACCGCGCTAAACTAAGACAAACAAGGTTCCGCTCGCCTCGCGGAACCTACCTGGAAAGGCCAGCGAGATGGAACATATCTTCGAACCAACGACATACCACACAACGCTCGGCCCGCACGAACCCGTGCTGCGTGTCGCGGACGGTGACTCGATTGTCACGACGACGGCTGATGCTCGTGGCTTTGACGCGAACCGCGCGCAAGTCGCGCCAAGGGGAAACCCACAAACGGGTCCGTTTTACGTGGAAGGCGCCGAATCGGGTGACACGTTGGTCGTCGAAATCGACCGCATCGTGCCGAATCGGGAATACGGATTCTGTGGTGTCTCGGTGGCTCCGAATATTGTCGATCCCGAGTATGTTCCACATCTGCCATTGCCCGAATCGGATCGGGATCTGGCGGAATGGCGCATCGACACCGAAGCTTGGACGGCCACGCTCGTGGGCCCGGAATCGAAGCTCGGCGAGTTGACTCTGCCGCTGGAACCGATGCTCGGTTGCTTCGGCGTCGCCGCAAAACGCGGGCAGGCGCTTTCGACCGCTACCTCGGCCGAAAACGGCGGCAACATGGATTATCGAGGTTTCGTCGCGGGAACGACCGTTTATTTTCCCGTCTTCGAATCAGGAGCCCTCTTCTTCCTCGGTGATGGGCATGCCGTTCAAGGAGACGGTGAGATTGTCGGGTCGGGCATCGAAATCTCGATGGATGTCCGCGTGACTCTGCGCGTGCTGAAAGGAAAAACAATCGGTTGGCCACGCGGCGAAAACGATCAGTACATTTTCACGGTCGGCAATGCCCGTCCTCTGGATCAAGCCGTGCAGCACGCAACAACCGAAATGCTGAAGTGGTTGCAGCAAGACTATGGATTGGATGCGCGCGGAGCCAATCTGCTGATGGCCCAATGTGTCCGCTATGACCTGGGAAATATCTTCGATCCGGCCTATACGATGGTCTGCAAGATCGCCAAACAGCACTTGAACGAGTCGGGATCACGGTAACTCCGCTTGCACTCCGATACACCTATAGAGATACTCTTGTATGTTGCATGAAATGACCCGTCGACGTTTGGAACACGCAGTATGAAGACTCAGCGCTGCCGTACCGCCGATCACACGATTGGCCATGCTTTTACGCACTTTAACGCTCGTCAACGAGACGGCGTGAACGTCTTCAGCCGGCGCAGCGTGTTGAAAGCCGGGTTGGCGGGCATCGCGGGGCTGACGGCTCCGGACTTGCTGAGAATTCGTGCCGAGGCGGCTCGATCAGGCAAATCGATCAGCAGTCACCGCAGCGTGATCTTGTTGTGGATGACCGGCGGACCCAGCCATATCGATACTTGGGATCCGAAACCGCATCGGCCGTTCAACAATCGCGGACCGTTTACTCCCATTTCGACGGCAATGCCCGGAACGATCATTTGCGAGCATCTGCCGAAACAGGCCGCGATGCTCGACAAGTTCACGATTATTCGATCAGTCGATCCACGGCACAGCAGCCACCAGCCGAATCAGGTCATGCAGACCGGAAACCTGGGTGCCACACCGCGCGTCAGTCCAAAAGGTGACAAGTACCCGGCAATCGCCTCGGTGTGCGGCAAGTTTCGTGGAGCCAATCATTCGGCAATGCCGCCGTACGTTGTTTTCCAACGTCATACTTCGCATGTCGCCTGGGGCGGATACCTTGGCAAACGCTACGATCCGTTTGACGGAAACAATGCCGCGATTCTGCCGCAATACGACAAAGTTGGAAATCCGCTCGGAACGATGAGTGGTGCGAATTTATTCAAGCTTCCGTCAGGTTTGACGCAGGACCGAATTTCCAATCGGCGCAACCTTGCCACGGATCTCGATCGCCTGCGCAGTGGGCTGGATCAGCAAGGTTCGATGGAGGCTCTTGATACTTACGGACAGCAAGCCGTCGACATGGTGCTTGGACGCCGAGCCCAACAAGCATTCGACCTTTCGAGGGAACCCGACAAGAACCGCGAGCGATACGGCAGTCATCTGTGGTGCCAACAGACATTGTTAGCCCGCCGGCTGGTCGAGGCTGGGGTCTCGTTCGTCACGATCGACATGAGCCACCACACGGCATCGGGAACGTGGGACAACCACGGCATCCCCGGCGGAGTCTACGGCGGCATTTCGAAAGGACTGAAACCTCTGCTGCCGATCTTTGACCATCTGCTGACAACTCTGGTCGGCGACCTGGATGAACGCGGATTGTTGGACGAAGTGTTGGTCATCGCGATGGGTGAATTCGGCCGCACGCCC
>CAUZVF010000219.1:0-7462 GCA_963582955.1 Planctomycetota bacterium | reverse complement strand
TCCGCTCCAACTGGGCTTCGATGACCGCGACGACGGCCTTAACCTGCAGGTACTGTTTCTGCTCCAGCACGTGCTGGTAGTACGACTCCAACTGTTTGCGCAGCGGATGGTCGAGCACGACGTCGAGCACATCCTTTGGCTTGGTCAATTCGGCATACACGACGGTCGACGGCGGCAAGAGGTCTGCGGCAGAACGCTCGTCATCGGCGGCCGGAGCGCTCGCCGCCAGAAGCCATGTCAAGGGAAGGGCAATAAGGGTTGCGAAAGAGGGTCTCATGGTTTGGTCTCTTGTGAGCGGAAACGACGGTCGCACGGGTTCGGCTGAGTCGGTTTTTTGCCAGCGATCATCCCAGCTTGTTGCGTGCCCTGGGGTCATCTATACCAAGCCTGAAACGGGTCGGTTTCATAAAATCATGTAATCATGTTGTCGATGAGTTTATTCGCGGCTCGCGGAGACGCGGGCCGGCGGCGTTGGCATTCCGACCCCGCACCCCACGGCGAAGAGCAGGCTCGTTGCAAGCAACACCGAGCAGTGCATGATCGATACCCTCTTGAGTTTTCGGAGATCGGCTGATCTCAGCATAAACCCGCCACTTGGCCCGTTCAATGTCGGATGGCCAACCCACCTCACTTGCGCGTAGTTTACTGACTCGGTCAGGATGGCGAAGAAAAGCGCCGGATCCAGAACCGGGACCGCTGTGGTTGACCCAGAGTGGGTGCCACAGTGTGCTGTCGGCGCTTATCATTCTTGTTCAAACGCCGGAGTTGGCAAGATTCTCTGAGAATTCTGTCATATACCATGCTGCTTGATGCAACCAATTCTGTGATGGATGAAACCGAGCTGCGAAACTCGTTGGTGACATTGCACTCGGCGAGTTTCGGTTGGGCGACGGTTTGCTGTCGCGGCGATCGCCAACTCGCGTAAGACCTTTTGCAATCCGTCTATGTCAGCGTGCTCGACGGTCGGGCGCGGTTTGGCGGCCGGTCGTCGTTTCGGACGTGGCTGTTTGCCGTCATTCGGAATTCGGCGCGGGAGCAACGACGAAAGCGGTGGTGGTCTCGCGTCTTGCGGTTGGAGCTCGAGGAGCGTTGTCATTTTGAGTCGCGAGTTCGCTTGAATTCATAGGCACTGCGAAGTCGAAAAGACGACAACCGCAGTCTGACGATCCTGCGGCGGTGATCACGTCCGCCGCGCGTAACGACTGTGGCCCAGCGTGCTCATGAGGGCGCGACCTGCGTGACAAGATCAGAGCCACCCGGACGGTTAGTCATGGGGCAGTTATTGCGAACGCCGATAGGACTACGAATCCGCTCTACTGCGTTAACTTCGTTAGGCCGTAACGGAATCGCAAATAGTCAATCTTGAACTTCTGGTAGTTGGGATAGTTTCCAGAGCCCCAGCCCTTGCCGTCAACTCCACGACCCGTGAACGAGACCAGGCACGGGTAGGCGAATCTGGCGATGCCGCCGAATGCCTTTCCCGCATCGAACGTCGACGAAAACACCCATGGTGATTTCCTGTTCGCGCGGAAACCGATTCGCAAATGATTTTTGTCCGGGATCTGAATGAGCATACTGATCGGAACTTTTCCCGTCGGCAATTTCGGGAACCCGCCTTCGAATTTCAGGGCAAGTTCCGCATTCCGGGAAATCTGATCTGGCTCAACGTTGAACACATCGAAAAAGCGAACTCCTTTGCCGGGAATGAACTTCAGCCCCGGCTGCCAGGGATGAAACTTGTCCTGATGATCGAAAACGCCGACATTCCACCACAGGTTCCAAGCTGAGTCATCGCCCGGCCCGACAAATGACGTTTCGATCTCAAACGGCGGCTTGCGGACGGAGAAGTCAACGTCGCCTGCTCGCAGGATTGGGCACATCGCCCAACTGCTGTTGTGCCCGAACAAGGTGACGGTCATGTGGCCGGGGTTCGAATGCGTTTCACAGATGCCATTGCCTTCCACATAAAACTTCTGGTCGGCGAGGAATCCTGGAATGTTGAACTCGTCGGAGAGGTGATCGATGTTCGCCGGTCCGTTTGCGTGGAACGTTGCATAGTCGATGTAGTAGGCAAACCTCGGATCAGGTGACTCGACCTCAAACGACTTTTCGATCGCGTTGAGAGTGCCCTTTGCGTCATCGCCTTTACCGAGCACCTTTTGTCGATTCCGAAAACTCTTCAGCCATCCGGGAGGCTCGTCGAGTTTTAGCTGCTTTGCAAGTACGTTGGGAATCCAGCGATCAAGACTGATGATCGGACCTATCTCCCAAATACCGGTGATGGCTCCAATGCTTGACACATCGACGGTTCTCATTCTCCAACCCGGGTGATCTCCGTAGCCAGCACCGATCTGCAAACTGGTTGGGCTCAGCAGGCTGACTCGAAAACGAATTACCGTGTCTGCAGGGCCGCCTCGCTTGGACCACGTGCCAGCGTCCGTTGGGTCGGGGCCAACCCAGCTATATGAAAAATTCCAATTGCCGTTGAGTTGCGGCGCCAGATCACCCCGGCCGTAGAACATGTAGACTTCGGGTGAATGATCGCCCATGTTGAGCGGTGTTCGTCTGACGGCGGGAACGCCAAGCCGATAGTTCTCACCAATCGACCCCAGGTGGACGACGAATAGCTGCAGCGACTTTAGATCGGCTGGCGGCTTGGAGCGGTCTTTGGGCCACGTCTTCGGATCAGAAAATGTAACCGCGAGATTCAGTCCGATCGCATAGTTGATCTGCTTTTCGCTGAGCCCCTTTTGCGCCAAATGATTTTGCAGGATCCCAAGATGAAACTCCCACGGTGCGGGATACTCAGCTAACGAAATGGGCGATTCCAGCAACCCCTTTATGTCCTGCCCGTTGCTGTTCTCGCGAATCGTCACCAGTCCTCGATGCTCGCTTAATGAGATTTCTTTAATATTCTCTCGCGGAATAAACTGCCATGGACGGCTGTTTTTCGCGTCGATGAAGTGCTGACTCAACTTGCGAATGTCAGTGCGACCTTGTGAATAGGCCGCATCAAGACAGCACGCCAAAACTGCGCACGACGCAAGCGTTGACTTTAAGAGACGACGTTGTCGATCGAGTTTCGTCACGAAGAGTCTCCCTCACATTACATGATCCAACGGGTAGTGGAGCGTGCGAGACAACGAATACCGGAACACTCATTGACCGCGTCGATGTGCATTGTAGTTGTCGACGTGGATTCCAGAACCCACAGAAGAAGCTGCGAGTCCGAATCAGTGCATCCAAATTTGCGGATTTGCGAGAGTTGGACACCAAGATGACGACCGGTGTCGGACGCGCATCAAAGCGTCATCGTAAATCGCCGAGAGACCGACTAGCCGATTCAGTTTCTAACCAAGGAGGGCGTGTCATGAGTGGCAAGAGCCAAAGCGGCCCGGACGGTTAGTCATGTGCGCGCAAACGTGTTGGCGCATCTGACGCCGGTGTTGTCGACGGCGCGCGCAATAACAAGGCAAGGGACCCATTCATGGAGAAAAATCGATTAACGGCTCACCATTAAACTTCCGTAAGCGACTCATTGGCGTCGCCGAATCGGTCGAGGTGTACGCCCATCTTTTCCATAAGTGACAAGTACAGTCGGCACATTTGTCGGTTGGATTGTGACTCGTAGTTGAGCACGCGGCCACCTGCGACTTGGCCGCCGCCGCTTCCCAGCAGGACAACCGGCAGATCATCCACATGATGGTGGCCGTTTAACATGCTGGACAAATACAGGAGCATCGTGTTGTCCAACAACGTTCGCTCGCCCTCTTGGATCGCGTCAAGACGCTTGGCAATGTAGGCCAATTGCTGCATGAAGAACTGGTTCACTTTGAGCCAATCCGCTGAATCAGCGTGCGACACGAGATGATGGATGCCGTTGACTCCCAAGTGCGGAAAACGAAGTTGGGACCAATCGTTGTTAAGCTTGAGCGTACAGAGCCGCGTTGTGTCGGTTTGAAATGCCAGAACCAGAATGTCGCACATTAATCGCATGTGCTCGTCAATGTCTTGGGGGATTTCATCGCCAGGGCGAGGAGTGTTTGGCTTGTCGAGCGTCGGCCGCCAGCCTTGAAATCGCTGGTGCTTGCCAGCGCGATCAATTCTCTGTTCAACGGTACGCACGGATTCAAGGTATTCGCCCAATCGTTGCCGATCGAACCTACTAATCTTGCCGCGGAGATTGTTCGCTTCTTCGAGGACAGAATCAAGAACACTTCGGTCCGCGCGTCCGGGTTCGTAGCGAAACAGTCGATCGAAAGCCAGCGCGGGGTAAAGTTCCAACGGTGTCGGTGTCGTCGGCGAACTCCAAGAGATATGTGAACTATAAATCATCGAGTAATTCTTGTGGACGTTCGGCAACGAAGCTTCGCATCCAAGCACAAGACTGGGAACCTTGGTGCGATGGCCGATTCGCTGAGCCATCACCTGGTCCATACTGGTTCCGGAACGAACGGCCCCATTCGGAGCGAGTTTCGCGCCGCTGAGCAGTTGCCCCGTTTGCGCACTATGAATGCCCCCGTGCTTGGCCTCGGCATTGAATAGTCCTTTGATGAAATTCAGCTTTTCGCGGAATGGTTCCAGTGGCTGAAGCACTTTGCCAAGTTCCATCGTCGCGCCTGCGCCACGAGCCCACCATTCTTTGGCGTGAAAACCGTTGCCCGAAAACAAGCATGCAAAACGAACTGGCGGTTGAGTCGCGTCCGCTGAATTTGTTCCTTCAGCACTCCAAACTGGCAGCGACTCAAGCCACGGTAGGGCGACGCTAACGCCGATTCCGCGTAAAATGGCGCGCCTTGAAATGTGACGATTTGTTGGAACGGTCTGTCGATTCATTTTCTATCTTTCAAATTCCGATCCACGGATTAACTGAAACTGCTTGCTGCCGACGATGGCAAAAATCGCCGCGGTTATGCGACCGTCGTTTTTGTCCAAGGCAACTGCCATGTCATCGAGCAAACGGCGGTCGGATAGTATAACACGTCGGCCCAATGCATAGCCCAGTAACTTGCGGCAAAACTGTCGCTCGAAATCGTCTTTTCGTTGCGTCAAGAGATAACGTCGCAGGCCATCGATTCCTTCGAAACCAATGCCGTCCTTGAGTTCAGCTCGCGCGTCAATTGGTCTACCAGCCGAGTCTTTCTCGCGACGGCGGCCGATCGTGTCGTACTGCTCGAGTGCGAAACCGAGTGGATCGATTCGCTGATGACAAACGGCACAATTCGGCAACTTGGCATGCTTCTCTACCAGTTGCCTGATGCTAAGGCCATCGGTTGATTCCGTTTCAGGCAGTTTTGGAACATCGTCCGGCGGCCTCGGTAGCTTTTCGCCCAACAAGATTTCCGCAATCCAATTGCCGCGCAGAACAGGACTGGTCCGCGATGCGCCTGAATGTTTCGCTAGGACGCTGCCCAGTCCGAGAATGCCGCCTCGCCCATGCTTCTTAACTCCGTCGACACGACGGAACTCAGTTCCTTCGACGCCAGGCAGACCGTAATATGCGGCGAGCGTGTCGTTTACAAAAGTGTGATCGGCGTCAAGCAACTCGCGAATCGACAGATCGGCGCGAAACATTTCCTGAAACATCAGGATCGACTCTTCGTACATCGCCTGCCGGCGCTCTTCGTCGAACATCGGAAATAACTCTTGACTCTTGCCTTGGAACTGGTCGAAGTTGCGAACTTCCAACCATTGCGTGCCAAACTCGATGGCCAGTGCGCGACTGCGCGGGCTCTTCAGCATGCGTCGCACTTGCTGGTGCAACATGTCCGCATCATGTAGCTTTCCGGCCGCAGCGAGACGTCGAAGTTCCTCATCAGGAATTGACGACCAAAGAAAGAAGCTAAGCCGTGTTGCCAATTCCCAATCGCTTACTGGCTGCGGCTGGGTCCCTGACGGCGACGCTTCCGGCCGATATAGGAAGTTCGGCGATATCAACACGCGAGCTAACACCGATCGGAAGGCCTCGTCGTGCGGCAACTTGGCTTGCCGCAGCGATTGGTACAAGTCGCGAAGTGCCCGCTCGTCCGTCTTCGCCAACGGACGCCGATAGGCACGAGAGGCAAAGTCGAGCAGCGAGTTGACGTGCGTTCGTTCGGATTTCAGCAGAGCTTGCTCGGTCTGCTTGGCACGACGATGAATCTCGTTCTTGACTTCCGTGTAGCCCTTCATCTCGCCCTGGATCAATGTGGCATAGCTCGCTCGTACTTGCAAAGCATCCCGGCTGATGTAGTGCAACTCACCCCACAGTCGGTCCAATCTTTGTTTCTCATCGTCGGTAAGCAACAATTGCGAGAGGAACGCGTCGCCGCGGTGAAATCGCTCGAGCGTGACCACTGTATCTACGACGCGAATTCCTGGATAGCAGACTCTGGCGGGAAAGAGATTGCGGAGCGCGTTGGCAGCAGTGTGGATTTTGTCTCGAGCCGGATCATCGGCGCGAACGTTCAGAAACGGTCTTTCAAATGCACTGGCAACATCCGCCCATTCCACACCGCGTTTGACGATAGGCGGCGAAGGTGCGAGCCGAGCATCAAAGTGAACATAGACTTTGGGCGAACTACTTGGATCGACTTGCACATTGACAATCAGCGCTCTGCCGGCAACAAGTGACCCTTTCACCCTCACCGGGATCAACTCAGAACTCCGCATGACCAGATTGTTTTCGTCAAATCGTGTCACGTCGAAAAACGGCTGACCCGATTTTGGCTTATCCGATTTCTCAAGCACTTCGCGAAGCGAAACCGCCGGTTTTCCTTTCGCCTCGAACCGGGCATTGCTGACGATCAATTCCGCATCATCGGTCGGCCCGCCAAATAATCTCGCCGCCAGGTAGAAGGTAATAGCACCATCCTTCGCAGGCGGTGGCATGTCAAGTTTATAGTTGTGGTTGTTGACGACTGAAACTCCGGGCGGCACGTATCGATCATCGAGCGAGTGCATGCCGACCGGGTCCCGCTTGTGCCAGAGCAAAGCCTGAAACTGCGAAATTTCATTGGCTAACCCAGCGACGTCTTTCGCTGAGCGACACTCTCGCCATCTCGCGCGAATACCATTCAAGAACAAAGACGTCTGTTCGTCATTCATCGCATCCCATAGTACCCGCAGATACTTTGCCGAGAGTTTTCCCCGATTCGCCACTGTCGCAATCGAAGTCTTCGCCGAACGCAACGCATCGCGGTGTTCAATCGTTGCTCGCAGATATCGATCGTATGGTATCTGGCCGAACTCGTTCGTGTACTTCTCGTACAGCCCACGGATTCTCAAAAGCACGTCGGCAGTCCACTTGCCACGGAACTTGGACGATGAAAACCGAAAACCGTCAGGCAGCAAAACGGCGTGGGCAGCCACGTCCTTCGCGGCATCAAAATACTTGCTCACCTGGTCCGGAGAAATTGCGAGCGCATCAGTCGCATTCAAAAACCCCTCGCCCGCGGCGCCATCCGCCGGAAAGTGCCGAGCG
>CAUZVF010000218.1:0-7471 GCA_963582955.1 Planctomycetota bacterium | reverse complement strand
AAAAGCCCGTCGCGACATCGGTCGAGGATTGCGACCGCATGATTGCCGCGTGTCTCGAGCGAAACCTGGTTCTTTCGGTCGGATACCATCAGCGGTTTCGGGAATCGAATTGGCGAACGCGTGACTTGATTCAGTCGGGAGCCATCGGGATCGTGCGTTGCATCCAAACGTTGGCGCTGTTCGACGCCAAAGCCATGCGAGACGACGCGGGATTCGGCGGCAATTGGGGTTGGTGGACCGATCCGCGCAGCGTGGCTCATCTGCTCAACTCGGCACCGCACACGATCGATTTGTGTCGCTGGTGGTTGGACGCGGATCTCGACACGGCCGTCGCCCACGGCGGTACGTTTCGCGAAGAGAATCCGAACGAAAATACGACGATGGCGTTGTTGTCGTTCACAGACGGAACGATGTGTACTTTTTGGTCGTCGAGCGTGCTGCCGTCTCCGGGTTTTGCCGGTGAGGCATTTCGGTTTCGCATCATGGGTGACGAGGGCGTGATCGATTTAGATCCGTACGGCAAACTTCAAGTCGGCCGCGCGGGGAAAATGGAAAATCTTTACGAGCAGCCACCCGTCGACCACGACGATTCAAACGCGGCGTTCAAAATGGGCCGTATGCAGGCCTACTGCGATCAGATGCAGGGATTCGTGAACACGATCCAGGGAACGGCGGGCGGTGAAGGAACCGCAGCCGACGGACGGGCGGGAGTTGTCGGAGTGTTGGCGATGCTGGAATCATCACGATCGAAGCAGGTCATCTCGTGCCGATGAGTCATCAATGCGAGACCGCAGGGAACGGATCGGGATTTATGAAGTCGTGGATGCCTGCTCAATCTGTCTGGAGTCTCATTTCTTGATGCTGTTGCTTGAGCGATTGTTCGTAACTCTGGTAGGCGACTTCGTCACGACGGCAACTCTTTCCTCGAATAACCATCGCGAATGCCCGACGGTTGCGATCTGTTGATTGATTCGCGTCGGCACGGTGGATGGTTTCTCCGTGATGGACCAAGGCGTCTCCGGGTTGTGCACAAACCACGAGTTCGCGATCTTGGTCTGACGGCCCGAAATCGGTGATGCCCTGAGAAAAACCCAGCACGCGTGACGCTCCATGCGGGCGAATGCCGTCGTGATATGATCCTTTCACATACCGCAAACAGCCGTTGCCTTCGTCAACGGGATCGAGCGCCAACCAGATGGTCAAAACATTCGGCGGCTTCAAACAAAAGTAATAGTTGTCTTGATGCGGCGGCGTGAGATGTTCAACGCCGGGCGGTTTATTGAACCATTCGGGTTCCTGAACATTGACTGATTCATCGAGCAGCGCCTCGGCAAGTGCCGTCCAGCGCGGATTGTTTCGGTAGTGATTGAAGTAATCGTCGCAGCCCATGTGCTGCAATTGTTTCAACGTCTCTGGCCGCTCGCGGTCGTGGTAAAACGCGTCTTTATCGGGAAGTGTCGGAACAATTTCATTGATGTACCGGTCGAGGTTCTCGGTCAGTTCGGCCAACTCGCCAGCCGGTAAAAACTGTCGGACAACGACGAATCCGTCGCGATCAAAATCCGGTTTGTAACTGGTGTAATCCACTGGTGTGATTCCAATTCTCGTGCCATAAACCGTAGTGTGTCTTGGCGGACGGACTCTCAACAAACAATATCAGCATGTCCTTCGAAAGACTGCCTGCGCTGACGCACCAATTGCGATTGTCCGCTCGACAAACCAGTTTATCGTACGAGTCGGCGGAATGAATCCGTTTGCAGTTCACATTCCAGAAGTTCGTCAATCCGGCCGCTTTCCAATCCTTCGGCAATCAGCGTGAAGGTTTCGCGAGCGGCCTCGACCGTCTGTTCCAACTCGGCCGACCCCTGCGCGGCATTCAGATAAAACGACGCATATCCGTGGCTCCCGCGTTTGGCCATCTCTTGAACGAACAGCGTGCCGACTTTTTGCTTCATTCGTGGATCGGACACGCCAAACTCGAGATGCGGATGGAAGTTCAGGCCTCCGCACTTCACGTCCAAGCCGACTTCGGCCGCAACCGTGTTTATTTGAGATTTGATTTGCGAACCGAGTTGATCCACATGCGTTGGCACGTCTCGGCGGCGGATTTCCCGCAACGTCGTCAGAGCCGCTCGTAAGCCAATCGTGTCACTCCAGTAAGTGCTGGAGATGAACATGTTCCCGGCGGGTTCCATAACGGCCCGGCTTCCCACAACGGCGCCCATTGGATAACCGTTCGAGATTGACTTGGCGAACACGGCCATGTCGGGAACGACGCCGACTTGCGGCTGCACTCCGCCAGCTGTTGGCCGAAAGCCCGTTGACACTTCGTCGAAGATCAAGATGGCGTCGTGCTGCCGGACCAGGTCCGCGACTTGTTGCAAGTATCCTTCGGGGGGTGACTGAGTCCGCATGGGTTCCATCATCACGGCAGCGATTTCACCCTTGTGAGCATCCAAAGTTTCGCCCAAAGCGGCGATGTCGCCATACGGAAACGGTATTGCCGTGCCTTCCAAACAGCGGGGCACTCCGGTGGGATCGATGCCGGGAAATAGATGTTCATCGAGACCACTATCGGCCGAAAGATTCGCCGCGATATACCAATCGTGCCAGCCGTGATAGCCGCAGAACAGAATCTTGTCGCGTCCCGTTGTTCCGCGCGCGATGCGGACCGCGATTGCACAAGCATCTCCGCCACCCTTGGCATAGCGAACCATCTCGGCACACGGAATCGTGTTGACCAGTTCTTCGGCCAGCTCCAATTCCAACTCATGATTGATCGAGTACATCGTGCCCAGACCGATCTGTTCGCGCACGGCGTCATCAACGACGTCGTCGGCATATCCGAGAATAATCGCGCCAATTCCGCTGACCCAGTCGATGTACTCGTTCCCGTCGACGTCCCAAAACCGGGCTCCTTTGGCCCGCGCTGCGTATACCGGTGAAACTCCACTTGCATATCGTGACGGACGCCGGCTGATAAGTTGCGTACCGCCGGGAATCAGTTGCAACGCCCGTTCGTACAACGCCATCGATTTCTGAACTCGGTTATTCATCTCGAAAGCCCGTTCCAAAATTTATGCGATCACGGTGGCGTTCGTCACGAAGTTTTGTTTCGATCTACGCTCGGATTGAAATCAACCATTCAGATAGCGTAAGAAACGGCCAACCACCAACGCAAGTTGGTGGCGTCGCGGGAATAAAGCCTGACAACGAATTAACGAGGCCAATCATGCGTGGAAGCAATGCAATCACGGAAATCTTGAAGATCGAGGGTGTCGAGCAGGTCTTCTGTTTTCCCTACACACCCATCATCGAGGCACTCGCGGAAACGGGGATCCGTCCGATCGTCGCGCGTCAGGAACGCGTTGCCGAAAATATGGCCGATGGTTTCTCACGAGTGACCAACGGCGAGCGGATCGGAGTCATCACGGTCCAACAATCCGCCGGAGCCGAGAACGCGTTCGCGGGGATCGCTCATTCCTACACCGATTCCAGTCCGGTCCTGTTCTTGCCGGGACATCCCGGCCGTGATCTGGTCGGCATTCCTCCGACCTTCGATGCGGTCGAAAATTATTCCGCGACGACGAAGTGGGCCGATCGGATTCCGTCGGCCGATTCGATCCCGCAACGCATGCGGCGCGCTTTCACGTTGCTCCGATCTGGACGCCCGCAACCCGTGATGCTCGAGATTCCCGTCGACGTCGCCAACGAGGAACTGTCTGGGCCGCTCGACTACCAACCTGTCCGGCCGGCCAAAACGGCTGCCGATCCCGACGCCGTCCACGACGCTGTCGACTTATTGATCGCGGCGAAACGTCCAATGATCTGGGCCGGGCAGGGAACCCTCTACGCCGGTGCGTCACGGCAACTGACAGAACTGGCCGAGCGGCTGGGTGCTCCCGTGATGACGACGCTGATGGGTAAGAGTGCCTTCAACGAGCGACATCCGCTGTCACTCGGCACGGGCTCGTACAGCGCCACGGCAATGGTTCGCGATTACCTGGAACATTGTGATGCCATTTTCGCGATCGGAGCCAGCCTGACGAAAACAATCTTCGCGCCTGCCATTCCATCCGGCAAACGCATCGTACACGCGACCGTCGACCCGCGGGATTTGAATAAGGACTATCCTGCCAACGTGCCGTTGCTGGGAGACGCCCGGCTGATCGTGCAGCAAATCCTGGATGAACTTGCCGACAGAAATGACGATCGCACGCCGCAACGGCAAGAAGCCGAAGCACACATCCGCTCGGTCCGCGAACCGTGGCTGGCGCGGTGGAAACCCAAACAGAATTCCGACGAGATTCCTCTGAACCCTTATCGCGTGATGAGTGACTTCATGAAGACCGTCGACCCGGCCAGTGCGATTGTGACCCATGATTCCGGCGGCCCGCGAGATCAATTAGTGCCGCTGTACGAAACCGTCACACCACGCAGTTACATCGGCTGGGGCCATTCAACTCAGTTGGGTTTCTCTTTGGGCGCGGCCATGGGAGCAAAAATGGCGGAACCGGAAAAGCTGGTCGTCAACTTCCTGGGCGATGCCGCCTTCGGCATGGTCGGCATGGACATTGAAACCGCCGTACGCGAGCAAATCCCAATCCTGACCATGTTGCTCAACAATTCGAACATGGGAAATTACGAGAAACTGATCCCCAAAGCGACCGAGCGATACGGCACCAAGACGTTAAGCGGCAACTACAGCGAAGTCGCCCGCGGCCTGGGTGCTCATTCACAACGCGTCGAGAAGCCCGACGAGATCATCCCCGCCATCGAACGCGCCATCGAATCAACTCGCGAAGGAAAGCCCGCGCTGTTGGAATTCATTACTTGCGAAGAATCTGACATGGCAATTCTGTAATTGAGACAGAAATCGGCGTGACATGACGCAGTGACGAACGAAGAATCCAGCAATCGGAACCGGAGCAACGTTAGTATGTCGTTCAAGCAAATTCTTCTATTGGGAATACTGGCTATTTGTCGCATTTCGTGTCCGCAACTCTTGTTGGCCGAAGTCGTCAGGTGCGAGATCGAATCGCGCGCGCCGTTGGCCAATGGACAACAATTTGGTCCACGAAAACTCGTCTACGAAAAACTGACGGGGAAATTGTTTCTCGAGGTTGATCCGAATCATGCAGCAAATCGACGAGTCACCGATTTGAAATTGGCGGATTCCAATGAACGAGGAATGGTCACATTCTGGACCGACTTCTGTTTGCTAAAACCTGTTGAAGTCGCGAAAGGCAACCGTCGGCTGTTTTATGACGTGAACAATCGCGGAAACAAACTGGCGATGGGAGCCTTCAACGATAGCACCGGCAATCGCAACCTCGCGGACAACCCCGGCAACGGGTTTCTGATGCGACAGGGTTACTCGGTTCTATGGTGTGGCTGGAATGGAGACGTACGGCCCGGAAATGACCGCTTACAAATTGGTTTGCCAATCGCACGGGAAAACGGCGAGCCGATTACCGGGCACATCTATGCCGAAGTCACTGTCAACACCAAGACATTCAGTCAGCCATTTTATTGGGGGAATTCCAATCCTTATCCCGCCGTCAGCACTGATCATCGCTCGGCGAAACTGACAGTCCGTCGGGATCGGCAAAGCCCGGCGGTCGAGATTCCGCATGACAAATGGCAATTCTCGCGATTCGAAAACGGCAAGGCAGTCCCCGATCTCAAACACCTGCATCTCAAGGACGGATTCCAGCCGGGACTGTTGTACGAATTGATCTACACGGGAATTAACCCGCGAATCACCGGGTTGGGATTCGCCGCGGTTCGCGACGCCGTCGCATTCTGCAAACATGCGGGCGCGGACGGCAAGGCGGCCAATCCGTTGGCGGGCACGGTCGAAAAGGCGTACATCTTCGGAATTTCTCAATCGGGCCGCTTCATTCATCATTTCCTGTACGACGGATTCAACACCGACGAGAACGGCCGAATGGTATTTGATGCCGCGATACCACATGTTGGCGGCGGCGGCAAAGGTCAGTTCAATTATCGGTTCGCTCAAACAACCCGGCACGGCAGCCAACACGAAGACCTGTTATTTCCGTCCGATTTCTTTCCGTTCAACACGGTTCCTCAAACAGATCCGCACACGGGTCGAACCGCCGACACGTTTGCTCGCGCGCGTGCCAAAGGACATCTTCCGAAGATTTTCTTCACCGAAACATCAACCGAATACTGGTGCCGCGCTGGGTCGCTATTGCACACAGACGTCGATGGGACGAAAGACGCGGACGTCGATTCAAACGTCAGGATCTATTTCTTTGCTGGAGCACAGCACGGAAATTCCAGTTCGTCCAGCCGTGGCATTTATCAGAATGAACGCAACACTCTGGATCACCGCCCGTTGTTGCGTGCGTTGCTAGTCGCGTTGGACGAATGGGCCACGACTGGCAAAAAGCCTCCATCCAGCGACTATCCACGAATCGATAATGGAACGTTGGTCGTCCTGGAAACCTGGAAGAAACAGTTTCCCGTGCTGCCCGATTCCAATCGTCCACGGTTTCTCTACACACCATTGCGGCTCGATCCAGGACCACGTTGGGAAACACTGGGAATTGCCGACAACGTCCCGCCGAAAGTTCTGGAACCGCCGTACCGGACGCTCGTACCGGCTGTCGATCGTGACGGGAACGAGGTGGCGGGAATTGCATTGCCGGCCGTGTCTGTTCCGCTGGCAACATACTCGGGATGGAACCTCAGAGGAAAAGGCTGCGGAGCAGAAGGAATGTTGGCCCGTTGGTCGGGATCGCAGTGGCCGCTGACGCGAACGCCACAGGAACGTCGCAAGACCGGAGATCCACGCCGCTCAATTCTTGAACGCTATCCGACGCGGGCCGCGTATGTTGCAAGAGTCCGCGATTCCGTGGACCGTCTGCGGCAAGGGAGATTTCTGCTTGCAGAGGATGCTGACCGGATCGTCCGCAAAGCCGAAAGCCGAAACTTCTGGAAAGAATAATAACGCACCTTCGCTATAATTCTC
Source organism: Planctomycetota bacterium (assembly GCA_963582955.1). Classification (GTDB taxonomy): domain Bacteria; phylum Planctomycetota; class Planctomycetia; order Planctomycetales; family Planctomycetaceae; genus CAUZVF01. The sequence goes on along the minus strand of CAUZVF010000218.1, from coordinate 471 downwards.
GGCATGGATCTGAAACATCTGCAAACGTTTGTGGCAACGGCCGAGTACCAGAACTTCACGCGAGCCGCCGAATCGCTGCAAGTCACGCAAGCCGCCGTCAGCCAGCACATTGCAGCGTTGGAGAAAGAGCTGAACGTTGCATTGTTCTTACGAACTGGCCGATCGGTACAACTGACGGGCCAAGGCAACACGCTTTATGAATATGCCAGCCGGATTGTTGGCATGGTCGACGAAGCGAAAGCGGCTGTCGGCAGTTCCATCGCGGATGTCAAAGGAGACGTTCACATTGCCTGCAGCACGGTTCCATCGGAGTCGATCTTGCCTGAGATTTTGATCCGATTGCGTGAACGATTTCCCGACGTGCGTCCGCTCGTCCGAGTCTCGGACAGCGAGCAGGCTTTGGAAGCCGTTCTGAACGACCGGGCCGATATTGGACTGGTCGGAGAACTCCCGCGGTCATCCCAATTGGCG
>CAUZVF010000217.1:0-7491 GCA_963582955.1 Planctomycetota bacterium | reverse complement strand
GATGCAACGCGCCGGCATAATCGATTTGGCACCGATAAGCGTAGGCCCGGAACAGCGCCCGCGCCATGATGTGCTGGTCCATCGATTCTTCCCGGGTATTGGCATCTTGGTACCATTTTCTCGCGGCCAGATAATTGTCCAATCCAGCCGAGTTAATCGCGGGATCCGGGCCGCCATCAAACCGTTCGATGTCGGGATCGGAAATGAAATATTTGCGGAAATACCTCCATTCGTCCGACATGCCGATCTTCTGGCCCAGAATCCGACCGGTGTCGAAAAACATTTCCGGATACATGTCGTTCCTCTGAGAACCGCGCATTTGGAATTTCGCGCCTTCCTTGACCCAAAAATATCGGTCTTCCAAGCCATCCCATTCGGCTGACACGTTGTACGCCAGGTTCCACGCGTTGTACCGCCACACTTCCATGTAGTGCGGTTGCAGCTTGATAATCGCGTCGGTTGTCGCCCGCATCTGCGCCCAGTTTTTGTGATCTTTTTGTTCGTCGAGTTGCATCCACATCAAGTTGGCGGCAACACCGCGCATTCCCAGCAAGACAAGATTCATGGTCGCGCTGGTGGGATCGATGTCACCAATGTCGGCACGGCCTAAGTCGTATTCATCACGCAGTTGGGCCAGTTTTCCGCCGGGGTCCGACTTTCCAGCCGACGGCATGCCGAGCCAAATGATGGGGACCAATAGAATGGCGATCGCGACGAGATAAGCGATCTTACGTTGCTGGGAAGTCATCAAATTCATTTTGCTTCAAGCTCACGTAACGAGAGACTGTAATAGCCGATCAACAAACACGGAATGACATAGGCACACGTCATGGCCACGCTAGGCAGCATGCCCGCCGCCCACGGCACGTCAAAGCCATTGGCAACATAATTTGACAATTTGAAACTCTCAAAATTCGGGACAATGTGTTGGGCGATCCACAAGATGTTTAGCAGAAAGGAATCGATCGCCCCAATGATTTGCGATCCAACAGTGTTGGGCATTTCCTGCATTGGATTCATATGTTTCAGAATTCGATACCAAGCTTCCGCCGGGCCTCCGCCAAGTACTTGGTCGGAAGTCAGACGCAGCATGAAATCCCGAAAACCCTGCCCCATGATCAACAACGACAACGTCAGGAATGTCGCGACTGGGCCTTTGACAAAACAACTGGCCGTCACGCCCAGCATGACGATCAGCGACAACATCAGCCAAATCCCAGCGACTGCTTTGGAATAGCCGACAGCGAACGATTGGTCGGGCAGCCTAATAAACAGGCTCGATTTTGCCATGCCCAGGTATTGGCCGGTATCAAGTGCTTGTGCTACGATTCTCAGTGTTCCGTCATCGACGAGATCATCAATCAGATCGACCGTTTTTGATTCACCGGATTCCGTGTCATAATAGTTGATTTCTCGGTCTAACACGAAGATGTTGTTGGTAAACTCGTCGACTTCAAACGCTGGCAGCGCGACGGGCTTTCCCGTCGATTTGTCGGTGAAATTTAACTGGCATAACAGTTTCGTCTTGATCCGCCCTTTGTGTGAACGGAATGACAGAAATCGCGTCTCGAGCTTAAGCTGTCCTTTTTCATTCAAGTACTGGGGCCCGAAGTCCTTGAATTGCCAAACCGCGCGAGCGTTCGTGGCTCCCTGAATGTAGCTCCAGAATTCAACAATGTCGCCCGTATTGATGCCCGTGGCTTTAGCATTGCCGTTCTGGTCAATGAAATAGAACCCCGCATTCTTCAGCGTCTCTTGATCGACGACAGTGCCTTCCTCCACCGCGTCCACGGCCGGGTCATACGCGGCATAAATTGGCACTCGGCAGGTCAAGTCGACGTTGGTGGGCAACTGTCGCTTCACCCAGATGTATCCGACAGCCGACATCAGCACCAGAATTCCGGTCGCGACGGTGGTAAAACCGAGAATCCGGCCAATCACGACTTCGGTCCGCCGCACTGGTTTTGTGACGACCGTATGCAATGAACGAGCTTTGATGTCTTCGGGAATGCCCCAACACGAAAGCAGCAAGATCACTGGAACAGTCAGCCAGGTGATCGAAGTCAAGACAAAGCTGACGTAAACTTTGACTTGCATGTCACCGCGCGCGTCCGGATCGTCCAGAAACCATCCGGCGAACATGAACAAAACAGCAAATACGACGAAGATCAACAACGCTTTGCGCCGGATCGCTTCCTTGATTGTCAGCGACGCCAGCGCCCACGTGCGGCGTGGAGAAATCCGTACGACGTCGATCAGCCCTCGTAGCATCTGCTTCAACACAAAGCGAGGTCCCGCGACACCTTGTACGGCCAGCGACGTGACAATCGCCACCAGCAGCACCAAACCCAGGAAGTTGCCAAGTGCTTCGGCCCACGTGCCCACGCCGCCCAGCAAATCATATGGTTCGGGATTAAAATTCATTCAGGAACGCTCCGCTATAACAGTTGGTCCGGTCAATCCGGTATCGTTCGGCCGTCGTCTATTCACTCGCGCTTGTGTTGGCCTCCTCGGTGGCTTCCTCGGGAATGTACCGTTGGCCGGGACGCTCCTTGCTTTCCGAAACGGTCTTCAAGAACAGGTCCTCCAGGCTATTGGTCGGATGATCGACCTTCTTCAACTCGCCGTTGTGTTTGGCAAGGACTTGCTTGATTTCTTCAATCACGTTGTCGTCGAGCCGCGAGGTCAGCAATTGGGTTGCGTCTTGCTCTTGTAGCAGTTCGTCCACTTTCCCCATGACTTTCAATTCGCCTTCGTACAAAATGGCGATTCGGTCGCAAACGTCTTGGACATCGGCCAGCAGGTGGCTGCACATGACGACGGTTTTTCCCTCGTCGCGCAGCTTCAAAATCAAGTCCTTCATCTTACGCGTGCCGATAGGATCGAGCCCGCTGGTTGGTTCGTCCAAAAGGACCAAATCGGGATTATTGATCAGTGCCTGTGCCAATCCGATCCGGCGCGTCATGCCTTTCGAATACTCTTTGAGTTGGCGTCGTCTCGCGCCCTTCAATTCGACCAATTCGATCAATGCGTCGGCTCGCTCACGACGTTCCTTGGCTGACATATTGAATAACCGGCCATAGAAATCGAGCGTCTCGTCGGCGTTCAAAAAGCGGTACAGATACGATTCTTCCGGCAAATAGCCGATCCGTTCGTTCTTTTCGACGTCGTCGGCCGGTTTGCCCAGAATTTCAATTTCACCTTCCGTGGGGAACAGCAATCCCAACAGCAATTTCATCGTTGTTGTCTTGCCCGAGCCATTGGGGCCGAGCAATCCAAACACTTCGCCCGCCTTGATTTCCAGGCTGAGCGAATTCAGTGCGCGGACCTTTTTGCGTCCCCAGAAATCCCGATAAATCTTGGTCAGATTCCTGGTTTGAATGACAGTGGCATTTTCCATCGAACAATCCCGGTGGTTGAAGGCAAACTATGAATGGACTCTTGGGACAATCGGATTCAGTACGGTATCATGGGTCTCGCGGCGCGCCGCTCTGACAACATCGCTCTGTGTAAGCGGTTACGCTCCGAGCGATTCCCACGTTTGACGATTTCACTCTTTCGCTCTGATTTCAAAAAATTCGAGCCACGGATCCCCGATCAAGTCGCGTGACCGGACACGAATCGCCGGCTACGTGACCATCGGAGAATCCTTCAATCTAAGGATGTCGATGGGGTGATGCAAGACGCCATCGCCGACAATTCAGGCAGCCGGCCGGCTGTAAGTCCGGTTATGCACTTTGCTTAAGAAATACTGACGCGTCCGGCCGCAATCGGTAACTCCAGTTCTGTATCAAGCCTAAATTTTCGAGGAATGTCCATTTCCTGTCGTTCTGAAGGCTAGAGTGACTTTCCTTAGCGGCTTCGCGCCTTCATGAGAAATTCGTGCCCAATTGGGCGCTGAGTCGTTACTGAGTCCATTCATTATCCAGAGGCCGATGGCTGGTCATCATCGTGCTTTGGAGTTCGAGCCGCCACATGATGACTTCGAAGGAGCCGGATGCGGGGCAACCGCACGTCCGGTTCAGAGAAAGTGGAGACCGGGTAATCAACCGGTCTTTCCTACCGCTATCCTGAAGATTTAGGCTTGACGGAATGCTAGCGTGGACGGTGTCAGGTGAGTTTTCCGGCAGAGTTTAGTTGGCAAGCGGTGCCTTCAAAGAATCCGCTTTGCGACGCACAATTCCGATGCTCAACATTGATTCAACCAACTGCTTCGCGACAGGGCCTGCTTCACGTCCGCCGAGACCTGCGTGTTCCAGCACAACGACGAAGGCGTATTTGGGAGCATCAGCAGGTACGTAACCAGCGAACCAGGCGTGGTCCTTGCGGCCGCCGCCGACTTCCGCCGTACCCGTCTTGCCGGCAATTGTGACTTGATCCAGACGAACTCGCTTGTATCCGGTGCCCTTCGGATGTGCGACGACTTTTCTGAGTCCTTCGCGAACTTGTTTTAACACTCTGGGATGCAGCCCTTCGATGCGTCGACGATTGTGAGTGTTGATTCGCTGGTGAGAGCGATAGGAATTCTCCATGGCAACCCGTGGAACGGATTCCTCGAGGTGGTTGGCTGGTTCGATATCGCGGACAACATGCGGCGTGACCAAAAACCCTCCATTGGCGACGGCTGCCATCATCCGCACGATTTGCAACGGAGTGACCGTCAATCGAGCTTGCCCAATCGCCAGCCCCATCGTTTCGCTCAGCATGACGGTCTGTCTCTTGTGGCTTGGATCGGGTTTTGGCAAGTTGCCGTTTCGCTCGCCGGGAAGATCGATTCCGGTCCTTTGTCCGAAGCCGAACTTTCGCGCCCAATGACTGATCCGTTCCGGCTCACCGTTCCGCCGTGATTTTCGAAACAAGCTGCGGGCCGTGCTAAAAAAGTACACATTGCATGACCGGCAGATCGCGTCACCCAACGGCATGTCGCCATGCCCGATGCCCCAATGCTGATACGTATAGCAGCGGTACTGATCGGGGCTGTCGAGATAGCCCCGGCAATGAATCTCGTGTTGGGGATCGAGTCCACTCTGTAACATCGCCACGGCCGTCAAAGTCTTGAACACCGAACCGGGCGGGATTGTCATGGCCGTGACTCTGGGAAAAAACGGACGCCGCGGGTCCGAGTTGGCTCGATCCCATTCTTCCCGATCGGAATTCACAAACAGATTCAAATCAAACCGCGGAGCTGATGCCGCCGCCAAAACCTCGCCGTTGTGCACATCCAGCACAACGATCGTGCCTCCGGTTCGTTCCGGCTGCGCGTTTTCCTTCGACGTTGCCTCATTCGGAGCCAAATCGACGACGGTATCGAGTAGTGATTCGGCCAACGACTGTAATTCAAAGTTGACCGTCAACGTGACGTCGCGGCCTTTGGCCGGGGAACGCACGATTTCCGTACGGATGATCTCGCCTTGACCGTTCTTCACAATTCTTCGCTGTCCCTGGATTCCGCGAATGTATCGGTCGTACGAACGTTCGACGCCTGTCTTTCCAACGTCGTCTCCGCGTACATAACCCAGAGGATCGCCGTTCGGAAAACGTTCTCCACGGTGCGCCAGTTCTAAATCGCTCATCCGCACGCGCGTGCCGACGACGTGCGGAGCTATCGAACCCGACGGATAAGTCCGCCGAGTTGACTCGATGTACCGCACCAAAGGAAACAGATTCGGCCGCGAGACCGCATTGACCACAGCTTCCAACGGAACATCAGTGACGATTGTATGGTACTCGAGTTCTTCTTTCACAACGACGGGATCGTTGAATGTTCGATCGGGAGGCGTCGTCAGAGCCGCGACGATCGTTTTCCACGCACGGCCGATTGCAGAACTCTCGCCGTTGGACTGGGAGACTTTCGGATTCGATGCTGCAATGCGTCTGTCAGCGCGTCGCTGTTCGACGTTCGCCAGAATTCGCTCGACGCGAGCCTGAACGCGTTGGCGTTGACGTTGGAAGTCCTCGTCGGTCATTCCGAACAGCTCGGCAAGCTCTTTCCAAGAGTCTTTTCGTTCCCACAAGAAGCGCCGTTTCTCGGCCTCAACGCGACTCGCATCCCGGCGTTCCTTCAGGCTCAACCTCGAGAGCACCTGCTTGAGAAGCCACGAGCGGTTCGACGGTTCTTCCAACCAGCGATAGTGCATTTGCAGATGGAACTGCTCGACGTCTTCCGCGAGTACTCGGCGATCGGAAGTCAAGATGCGGCCGTTGGGACTGAAGATTGGTTCGTATGTTGTGATCGTGTGTTCGCTAATCGTTGTGAACGAGTCGGCGATGAAACACTGCAGATAAACAAGCCGGCCCGCGACTGTCACTAGAGGAATCGCAACGAGAATCGACAGCCAAAACAACCGAAATGTGGGATTTTGATCGATTTGCCACGACTGTCCGCCCGGCGAACTTGCGACATCGGCTTCGTCAAATTGAGTTTTGGGTTGATTCAGCATCTTACAGAGAAACTCACGGATCAAGTGTGTGAGTTATAAACCAAAAGTTCCGTTATCCCCGCAACCGCATCCAATTGCCCTCGGCCGCAGTGTGCCTCCGCACCGGCGGAAGAAACCGGTTGATTGAAACGCAACACAGTACCGTGAACGCCGCAATTGCCGCGGACAGAACAGCACTGAATGTGAGGTCGATGATTACCTCACGAATGCCGATTGGCGGCCGTGCCAGAATGACTCGTGTTCCGTTTGAAATGGCGACGATTGCGAATGTCGCGGTGGCGGCGACTAATGAACGCGCCACGGCAGAAGTAATTCGGCGGTTTGCCAAGCTCCATCGAATCGAAAACGCAGCCAGAATCGCGGCGGTCATTTCAATGCCCAGCGGTTGTGATGACAGGCAATCGCCGATCAACCCCGCCATCGCCGCCCACGCAATCACGGGCCAACCCTCGACCGAGACAATCGCGAGTGCCACGACGACCGGCATCAGTTGCAGAACGATTCCGGAGTGATCGCCGAAAGCGATTGGAATCAGCGTTTGAACAACGGCAAACACATACGTCACAATCGCCAAACCAAGATGCACCATTGATTTCAGTTTCCCAACATCCGGATAGGATTAACCGTCGCTCGCAGAACTTGCACCGATCGGACATCACTTATCGGCACCGCGGGTTTCACCCGAATCGACCAGTGCATCGAACCTGATTCCAATTTCGCGTGAGTGACTGTTCCGTAAAACATCGGATAATCGGCAAGTCCCCGTGCGGGAATTGAATAGACGCCATCACCCACCGAAACCGGTTCGCCGGCCGATATCAAAGTCAGCCGGCAATCGTTCTGACCGGTGCCTTCCAATTGGCCTTGTGCTGTGAAGACGAGTCCTTCACCAGTCGGACGTGCCAGCGCGACAAGTTCGCGAAAATTCTTGTCCGTGATTATTTGCACCGAACTCGACCAGCGCCCGGCATGTTCGATCTTGCCGACGACACACCTTCCGCAATAAACCGGCAAGTCTTCGGTGATCTTCGCGTCGCGTCCCTGATCGATC
>CAUZVF010000216.1:0-7510 GCA_963582955.1 Planctomycetota bacterium | reverse complement strand
TCGAAACGGTTCGAGAACATGCGCTACTTATTTGAACAGGCGGATTCGCCCATCAAAGCCGATGTGTTTTTCGGGATCAGCCTTGGGGCGGCCGTGATTGGCCTCGCCGGCTCCGCGATCGTGAATGCACCATTGCCGCTTTATCCCGTTGCGGCACTGGCGTGTGGCAGTACTCCGTTGATCTGGCTGATGATGCGCCGGCGGGCTCGGTTCAAGAAATTCGCCAAACAATTGCCGGATGCGTTGGAATTGATCGCGCGGGCTCTGCGGTCGGGACACAGCCTGTCCTCCGGAATAAATGTGGTTGTGCAAGAAATGCCCATGCCCGTGGCGACCGAATTCGAGGTTGCCTATGAGCAACAAAACCTGGGAGTCCCCGTCGAGCACGCCTTGAGGAACATGCTGACGCGCGTGCCCAATTTGGATCTGAAGTTCTTCGTGACGGCCGTCGCTATTCAAAAGCAGGCGGGCGGCGACCTCGCCGAAATACTCGAAAAGATCGGATACATCATCCGCGAACGATTCAAGATCATGGGCATGGTGCAAGCACTGACAGGCGAAGGCCGCATTAGTGGTGTCGTGCTGATGGGATTGCCCATCGCGCTGTTCGTCGCCGTTTACTATCTGAATCCCTCTTACGTCATGCTGCTCTTCACCGATCCTCTGGGCAAACAGATGCTTGGCTTCGCGGCCGTCTTGCAGGTGCTAGGCGCGGTCGTGATCAAAAAAATCGTCGATATCAAAATCTGACCAAATTCCATCGGCCAAACACGCTATCGGTAACGGTGCGACAACCGGAGAATCAAATGGACCTCAAACAGATACTTCCCTGGGCCATATTCGGCGGAGTCATGTGCTTTGTCTGGTTTCTGATCAACCTGATGTCGTCACGGCAGTCTCGTGCCAGCGAGCGGCTGGATGAACTGCGCGACCCGACGCTGCGTGACAAAGATCGTGATCAGGACGAGAAGGGCACTGCGGTCGGCGCGATGCTCGCGAAGGCAGCGCCCAAGCTGTCGAAGGCGCTGCAGCCCAAAACCGATCTGGAAAAAAGTGAATTGAAAGTCCGAATGGCCAACGCCGGTTACAACTCGCCAAACGCCCCTAGCATCTTCCTGGCGCTGAAATTAACGATGCTGTGCGCCGGGCTCTTGCTGGGCGGCGGCTTTGGGATGCTGAAATATGGATTCACTCAAAACGGCCTGACGTCGCTGGTGATTGGTGGCGGCATCGGCTTCTATTTGGTGGAACTCGGTCTGATTTATTTGAAGAGCGTCCGTAAGGAAAAGATATTTCTATCGATGCCCGACGCATTGGACCTGCTTGTCGTCTGCGTTGAAGCGGGACTCGGTCTCGACGCCGGGATGCGACGCGTGTCTGAAGAATTGGAAGACACCGCTCCGGAACTGTGCGGCGAACTCGGAATGGCCAATCTCCAACTTCAAATGGGCCGTCCGCGCCGCGAAGTTCTACACGATCTCGGCGTCCGCACGGGAGTTGACGACATGCGGGCATTGGCCGCCATTCTGATTCAGGCCGACAAGTTCGGATCGTCGATCGCTCAGGCGCTGCGTGTGCAATCCGACAGCATGCGTGTCAAACGAAAACAGTTGGCGGAAGAGCGAGCCCAAAAGACGGCCGTGAAAATGATCTTCCCACTGGTGCTGTTCATTTTCCCTGGCATTTTCGTCGTCCTAGTCGGCCCCGCCGCCATCATGCTGATCAACGGACTTCTGAGCGAATAATCCGGCGTGTTTGACCGCGAACCTGACATTGCGAGGACGAGTCCTGCCTACAGTCAGACGTTGAAATTCGCGTCGGCGATTGTAATCGTTCCCGATCTGAAGAACGCGCAGATGCTAATCGCTCGCCAACTTATTTTGATTCCAATTTCAGCAAACGATCTTCCAGTTCGCGATTGCGTTTGGCCAGATTCGAGAGTTCCTTGCGGAGACGTGTTAGTTCTTTCGACGGCTTCTCGTCGATCTGCATCTTCTTGAACGCGGCTTCGGCCGTCGCGCGAACTCGGCCGTCGGGATCGTGTTCGGCTAAGGCGGCGATCAGTTCCTCGCTGGGATTCGCGGCCGCGCCGAGGTCGCGAAGAGTTTCGATCGCCGCGCGGCGAATTCGCGGGCCGTATTCCTCCAAATAGCTCGTCAGCAAATCGACGATTTTGGCTTGCTTGGGCTGCGAGGCCTCGTTGCGGCGAAGGAATGCGACGATGTTGCGCATCGCCGATGTGCGAGAAGAACGGGATTTGTCCTTCTTCGTCCATTCGGCCAAAGTCGTGAGTGCCCGTGGATCGGTGGAACGGCCCAGCGCGCCCAGGGCAGCCTGACGGATTGTCTCGCGGTGCGAGGATTTCTTCAAATGGGGAAGAAACAGGTCGATGTTGAGTTCTGTTTGGACTTTTGACAATGCGGTCAACGCCGCCGATTCGACGTAATAGCTTTCGTCACCATTGTTGACCTTGTCGAGCAGTGCTGCTTCGACCTTTTCATCGTCCTTGAACTTGCTGAGCGCATCAATGCACGCGCGGCGCACCTTGGCATGTTCTTGTCGAATTCCGGCGAGCAATGTGTCGCGGGCAAAGTCGCCGCGCGACCGGCCGAGTGCCTTGGCGGCTTCGACGCGGACTCCGTAAAAAGAATCGGTGGTGAGTGTCTTCTGCAACAACTCTCGATCGGCGTCGTTTTTCCGGCCGCCGAAGTATTCGGCCGCACGAATTCGTTCGGCAATCGACTCGGCTGACAGCAATTGTTCCCGCCACCAGTCTTGAGCCTTCACCTCTTTGATCTCGGCCAAAACCGTCAATTCGGGATCGACGCGAATTTGCTCCGGCCGAATCGGGACCGGAATATAAAACGTCTGCTGTTTGTCGGAAATGAGTTTTTCGATACGAATCGGCTTGGCGTCGCCAGGAAGCACGAATTCAATCGCTAACGGAAATTGGAACGCGTCGGTGGTTTGCGTCTGAGTGATGTCGAGCCGGATCAGTTGATCCTCCGACTTGTAGGCCGTCTTGACCGTCAGCTTGGGATGACCGGGACGCTCGGTCCAGTCATAGAAGAACCGTTCCAAGCCGACTCCCAGCAGACGCTCGAACGTTTGCCGTAAGTCGGATGTCTCGGCGGTTTGATAAGCGTAGATCGTGCCGTATCGTTTCAAAGCAAGAAAGAACGCGTCATCACCAACGCGGTTTCGCAGCATGTGCAGCACCCAGCCGCCTTTGGGATAAGCACGCGAGTCGAACATCGTCCGTGGTGCCGCGTAGAAACGGTCAACGATCGGCCGTGTCACGGCGGTACCAGATCGCGCATCACGGCTCTTTAGGAACAGCCGGTAGTCGCCTTCGTCCTTGCCATGTTTGTGATAAGCCCAAAGGACTTCGCAATAGGTGGCAAATCCTTCGTTCAACCACAGGTGCGACCAATCCTTGCACGTGACGAGATCGCCCCACCATTGGTGGCCCAACTCGTGAGCGATCAGCCAATCAGGACTGCTGTCGATCATGGCCCGTTCGTCGTGTATGGTCCAATTGTACAGAGTCGTCGCACTGGTGTTTTCCATTCCGCCCGACGTGAATTGTTCGACGACGACCTGAGCGTACTTTTCCCAGGGATACTCGATCCCGAACCGCTCACTGAAATAGTCCAACATTTCGAGCGTACGGCCGAAGGTACGCTCGATGTTCTTGGCTTGGTCCAGCGGGACATAATAAGTGACCGGCCGGCCTCGCCATTCTTCGCGTCCAACAGCAAATTTGCCGACGACCAAAGTGACAAGATAGGCGACGTGCGATTCCTTTTGTTTCCAATGAAACCGCACTTTGCCGCCATCGACGTTTTTCTTCGAGACGAGTTCGCCGTTCGAGAGCACTTCCAAACCACGATCGACGGTTGCAATCAACTCCGTCGACTGCCGTTCGTTGGGATGATCGAAACAGGGAAACCAATGCCGATTCTGAATCGATTCCCCCTGACTCCACACTTGTAATGGGACGTCGGGCTGTTCTGGCGATGATTGGAAGAAATGCAATCCTGTCTTGGGATCCCGGACAAGATAGCTGATGACAATCCGCCAATTCTCGCCACGGACCGACTTCTGCGGCAGATCAACCAGAAGTTCCTCACCGGTGTTCTGCCACGTCAGCTTGCTGGATTTCCCGGCTTGCTGGGAACGGCCGGTGATGGCGGAGACCTCGTGCCCCACGGCATTCAGCCGCAACGTTCGAACGGGCCGCAACGCCACAAAATCAATCGTTGCCGTTCCCGCGACCGTTCGCTTTTTCAAGTCGACATTGATATCGAGCTTGATGTGCTGAATGTCGACGGGGCGGTCGGCGGCTGTCCGCAGCAAGTCATCGGCGGACGATTGACGGGCAAGTACCGACAAGAAAAATATGGAGCATAAAAACAATGGCTTCATGGATTGACCTCTTCAAACTCAGCTGGACCACACCGGCCCGTTGGGAAATTCAAATGCGTCCAGAGATTCTGGTTTCATTTCGATACTGTAACCTGGAGCGACCGGTGGCATGTAGTGTCCGTCTTTCATGACCAAGGGCTCGGCAAAATGTTCGTGCAAATGATCCGAGTATTCCGTCAGCCGATCCTCGAGTGAGCCGCTGACCCTCACGTAGTCGAATAGGCACAAGTGCTGCACGTATTGGCAAAGCCCCACGCCGCCCGCGTGGGGACAAACTGGAATGCCAAACTTCTTGGCCATCAACAGCACGGCCAGCACGTCGTTGACACCGCCCATGCGGCAACTGTCGATCTGACAGATTCCGATCGCATCGGCCTGCATGAATTGCTTGAACATCACTCGGTTTTGACACATCTCGCCCGTGGCAACTTTAATCGGAGCAATCGCCTTGGCAATCGCGGCGTGTCCCAGCACGTCGTCCGGACTGGTCGGCTCTTCGATGAACCACGGCTTGAACTCGGCCAGTTGTTGCATGTGTTCAATCGCCTGGCCGACGTCCCACACTTGATTGGCGTCCATCATCAGCCGACGGTCCCAACCAATTTCTTCGCGGATGATCCGGCAACGGCGAATGTCATCGTCCAGGTCGCGTCCGACCTTGATTTTGAAATGCGTCCAGCCACGCGCGGCCAAATCCCGGCACAACTGACGCAGTTTGTCGTCCGGATAACCCAGCCAGCCCGCTGATGTTGTATACGACGGATAGCCTTCTTCCAGCATTTGTTGAATGCGATCCGTCTTGCCGGTTTCGTTCTCCCGCAAAATCTTGAGTGCTTCGCTGGGCGTTAACGCATCGGTGATATAGCGAAAATCGATGCAATCGACCAATTCCTCGGGAGTCATATCGACCAGCAAACGCCACAGCGGTTTGCTCATCGATTTGGCGTACAAATCCCAGACGGCATTGACAATGGCGGCAGTCGCCATGTGGACAACACCTTTTTCCGGTCCCACCCATCGCAGTTGGCTATCACCCGTGATGTGGCGCCAAAACCCACCCATGTCTTTGGTGAACGATTCCAGCGTTCGGCCAACCACCAGCGGTTTCAGAGACTCGACGGCGCGGACGCATAATTCGTTCCCACGTCCGATTGTGAATGTCAGACCTTGGCCTTCCAATCCGTCCGGGGCGTCGGTCTTCAGAACAGCGTATGCCGCCGAGTAATCCGGATCCGGGTTCATGGCGTCGGAACCGTCAAGATCCCGGGACGTTGGGAACCGGATATCGCGAACAATGATGTCGGTGATGTTGGTGGTCATCTCGGATGCTTCGACCAAGTCGATTTTCAGTGCAGCGTGCCAGCACCTATAAATTCTGCCTTGAAGCACGCCAAGGTCGCCGCGGTTACAGGGCTGCTCAATGATTCCGATTGGGTCAAATCATAACCCGAAGCGTGAGCGAGGACGAATCATGTAACGTGGTCGGAACACCTCGCTTACGCTTCGGGTTAAGAACGTACTGTCAGGCCTTCAATTCAACCAAACCAAGATTCTGAGCAGCCCTGGCCGGGGTTATCATGAAATCGCTCTGAGTTCAGTTTCTCAAAACAGACCAGCATACGGAAAACAGCCCGACCGCTCAAAGGAGATCGGGCTGTTGAACATTCAGGTTTCCGGAAATATTGGAGCGGAGGAGACTCGAACTCCCGACCTCTGCATTGCGAACGCAGCGCTCTCCCAACTGAGCTACCGCCCCGAGATTTGAAAGACGATGAACAAATCGAGTTGCCGAATCGTCGATGCGACAAGATTCTAGATGAAGCCAATTTTGATTGAAAGGGCATCGCTGGGGCAGCCATCGGCATCCTTGACAGTTGAATCACCGAGAATCAGAATTCGGAATCACAGCCTTTCATTTTGCACGAAGAGCTATTGTCCAATTGACCCAACCCATACGTGGATCGATAATTAGAACTGTGCGGGCACTTCTCTTTTTCTCATCAATCTAGATTCTCATAATTTCGGCAAACCGCCCGTTCGCGGCTCACCGCAACTCACGTCAGCGGAACGTCAGAAAAGAGAAAACCCATGTCCGACGACATTTTGCAAAGGCTGATCACCGATGGTTTGATTAGCGAAGCCCAAGCCGAAGAAGCGATCGAAATGGGTCGCAGTTTGGGGATTACGCCGGCCGAGGCGTTGGTAAAGCTCGGATATGTGGAAGCGGCGGAAATTAGCGATGCTCAAGCCGCTCAATTCGGTTTTGATACGGTGGATTTGAATGCCGCCGAGATTCCTCCGTCAGTGATTGAATTGGTCCCGGAATCGGTTGCCCGTGAAAACGTCGTGCTGCCGCTGGAATTGAATGGCGATTCACTGACCGTGGCGATCAGCGACCCGATGAAGTACGAAGTCCTCGACAAGCTGCGGTTTATCCTGAACAAGGAAATTGAGGTTGCCGTCGCGCCCAACGACGACATTCAGGCCGCCATCAATCGGCATTATGGCCAGAGCGAAACGGAATCTGTCGACTCGATGCTGCAAGAATTCACCGAAACGTCAATCGATTTTACACAAACCGAAATCAAAGAGGCAGAACTTGGTGCAGGTGACGAAGATGAAAACGCGCCTATCATCAAACTGGTCAATCTGGTCGTCAGCGAAGCTGTCAGCATGCGGGCCAGCGACATTCACATCGAGCCGTTTGAAGACCGAATCCGAATCCGTTACCGAATCGACGGCGTGCTGATCGAACGCGATAGCCCGCCAAAACGGTTGCTAAGTGCCATTGTGACGCGTATCAAAATCATGGCACGCATGGATATCGCCGAAAAACGCCGCTGCCAGGACGGACGGATGAAAACCCGAGCTGCCGGCCGTGAATTCGACCTGCGGGTCAGCATCATCCCGACCAACCACGGCCAGGCAATCGTCTTGCGGATCCTTGATCGCGAGAGCATCAAGATCGGGATCAGAAACCTCGGTTTCAGCGAGGCAAACTATCGAATCTTTCAAAACATCATTCGTAGGCCGAACGGCATTTTTTTGGTCACGGGCCCGACGGGAAGCGGAAAAACCACAA
>CAUZVF010000215.1:0-7521 GCA_963582955.1 Planctomycetota bacterium | reverse complement strand
GCTTCGAATTCGATCTTGTCGGCGTACGGTGGCAATCATGTGATTTGCAATTCCTTCAGGTTGTCTACTTCAGGCAATTCGGCGATTCGTTCTCTATCGATATCCGTCGAGCCTCCCAATTCTTAACTTGGGTCGATCCAATTTCGTGGAAACCAGTGTGGATGCTTGAAAAGAACTCACGCCCCGGCCATCCTGAAGCTGGCGTTCAACAGATGAGTGAAATATCGTGTTCTTGCAGACGAGCGTTGCCGTGCTAATCACAGAATTCAACGAGAAGCCCGTCCTGAGTCTCCGCCATGCCAACGCGGCCTATTCCGTGGCCTTCTCGGCCGACGAAAAGCAGCTTGCTACCGGGAGTTTGGACAAGACGATCAAACTTTGGGAACTGCCGTCTGGCAAAGAGCGTTTACAACTGCGCGGGCACGCGGAAGCCGTCTGTGGCCTTTCATTTCTTCCTGACGGAGAAACGCTGTTGTCGGCCAGTTTGGACAAGACGCTGCGAGTGTGGGAACTTGAATCCGGCAAACTGAAATCCACCGTGTCGGGGCACCAGAAGTATCTAACCTGCATGGCATCATCGTCCGACGGAACGATGGCGGTAACGGGTGCTCACGACAATGACGTGATTCTGTGGGACGTGGCCGGCAATACTCAACTCTCGGTTCTGACCGGTCATACGAATCTGGTCAACTGTGTTGCCTTTTCGCCCGACGGCAAGACAGTCGCATCGGCCGGATTCGATCTGTTGGTGCGCTTGTGGAACGTCGAGGATCGCAAACCGCGCGGCGAACTCGGCCCGCACAACGTCCCGATTTGGAGTCTCGCGTTTTCTCCCGACGGAAAAACCCTCGCCGCGGGCGACGCCGATCGAACAATCCGCCTGTGGAACATCGAGACCGGTAAATCGACGGCGACCATCGAGGGTCACAACGGCACGGTCAAATGCCTGACCTATTCCCCGGATGGAAAGTTCTTAGTTTCGGGATGTTCGGACGCGACCGTCCGATTTTACGACTCGGCCGATGGCAAGTTTCAACGCGCATTAAAATCGCATCGCAACAGCGTTTATGCCGTGGCCTTGTCGGCAAAGGGACGGTGGCTGGCATCGGCCAGCTTTGATCGGACGATCAATGTTTGGGAATTGGGATCCACGCAGAAATAAGTAGTTCAATTATTAGAGTCTTTCACTGAAACATCCGCACCAGTCGCGCGCACCCTTCTGTCGCCTTTCGCGGAGCGAATGTGGCGCTAATTTCGCGGAGCGAAAGGCAACTTGGCTTGTGACTTAGCCGCGCTAGGATGCGTGTCCCGGCTGTGCCCGCGTTTTCAGTTGACATTCCGCTGTGCCGGCCCGCGCGCGATCCGTGCCAACACTTCGATTAGCCGATCAACCTCATCCGCGGCGTTGTAATGCAGCAGGCCAACTCGCAGTGTTCCGTCTGGTTCCAGGTTCATGGATTCAGTGAATGGCAGTGCGTAGTGGTTGCCGGGCCAGACGAAGATGCCTTGGTTGGCGAGCGATTCTCCGATTTCTTGTGGGGAAAGTTGCGAATGCGTGAACGAGACCGTGGGAACCCGTTCGTCGAAGCGATCGGGATCGATGATTCCCCAGATGCGAATGTTGCTGATGTCGGCCAGGCCGTCGAGGAGTCGTGTGGCGAGCGTTCGTTCGTGGTCGGCGATTGCGTCGAATGCCGTCTCCAGCGCGCCGCGTCGTGTGAGAGTCTCGGAAGTTAGCGATCGGCCCAGGTCGGCGAGGTATTCGATGGCAGCAGCCGCCCCTGCGATGCCTTCGTGATTTTGAGTGCCCGTCATCCATTTTCCAGGAAGATCGTCGCCGGCAGGGCGCAGTTTGTAGGCTTCCAACTCTTCCAATAATTCTCGGCGGCCCCACAGGACTCCGACATGCGGGCCGAAGAACTTGTAGGCCGAGCAAGTTAGAAAATCACAATCGAGTGCCGGGACGTCGATCAGTCCGTGCGGCGCGTAGTGGACGGCGTCGATGAAGGCTAATGCCTTGACGTCGTGGGCGCGTTGAATGATGTGTTTGATGGGGTTGATTGAGCCGGTGATGTTCGATGCGTAACCGACCGCGACCAAGCGCGTGCGATTTGAGAGTTTCGATTCGAAGTCGTCTAAGTTAAGTGTGCAGTCCTCGGAGCGGACGGCAATGTGTTTCACGGTCACGCCAGCATCGCGGGCCGCCAAGACCCACGGCGTCACGTTGGCATCGTGATCGAGTTGCGTGACGATGATTTCGTCGCCCGTGTTCCACGTCCGTGAAACAGCACGGCTGAGAGCGAACGTCAGCGTCGTCATATTCGGGCCGAACGCAACAGTCTCGGGATCGGGAACTCCCAGGAAATCCGCGACAGCTTGGTGCGCGGTGCCAAGGATTTGATCGCTCTCGACAGCCGTCGCGAATGGCCCGCCGTGGTTTGCGTTCGTTGTGGTCAAGTAGCCCGACACAGCATCGGCAACACACTGCGGCACCTGGCTGCCAGCGGGGCCGTCAAAGAAGATGACGGGATTGCCATTCAGCATTCTCGACAGCGCGGGAAACTGTCGGCGAACCGAATTGACATTGAAGGTTGTCATTTTCTTCTGCAAGGCCGCAGCTGGCCGAATCAATGATTAAACAAGAACTCGCGACTGTTTAGCAGTGCCCACAGAAAGTCTTCCAACCCACGGCGGCGATCGCTTGCCGAACTAATTATCTTTGTGGCGACTTCGATTTCCTTGGCGGTTGGCTGGCGGCTGAAGGTGGTTAGGTAGAGTTCTCGGATGGCCGCTTTGTTGGTGACTTCTGCTTTCGCGAGTCGCGACAAACGCCCTTTTTTGTCAACGAGTTTTCGGTTGACGAGTTCTCCGTTGGCGATGTGCAGGACTTGAGCGAGGTTTGGTTCGGCAGTGCGTTCGCATTCGCAGGCGACAACTCGTTTGGGACGGCCTAGCGTGTCCAGAAAATAGCTGCGGTAATGCGGACCGGGGAGTTCGATAGCGCGGGTGCCGAGGGGAACGCCGGTGAATTTCTCCTGAGTGCCGCACGCCGTGTCGATGGCGTCCAGCAACACCTCGGCCGGCAGGCGTTGGACGTTGTAATGCAGATACAGCCGTGTGTCGCCGGCGTTTTCGGGGCGGGCTTTCGAGCTAAGTTGATAGACTCGCGATGTCATGATGTTTCGCATCAGACGTTTCAGGTCGAAGCCGTTGTGGGAAAAGTCTGCAGCGACAGCGTCCATCAATTCGGGGTTTGATGGCGGGTTGGTGGCGCGCATGTCGTCAATGGGTTCGACGAGTCCGGTGCCCATGTAGTAGCCCCAAATGCGGTTGACGATGTTACGGGCGAACAATTTGTTTTCGGGGGACGTCAGCCAATCGGCCAGCGGTCGCCGCAGGTCTCGCACGTTGGCCACGTCGATTGGTTTCTCCCCCAGAGGAGTCGGCGGCATTGTCTGGCGGGTGCGAGGATGACGAATGCTGCCGCTCGAACGCAGCATAATGACCGAGTCGCCACCGAGTACTCCGAAAGACGTACTGCTCTTGTTGCCGACTCGCGTGAAGAACGCCGCCAGCCCGTAGTAGTCGGCCTGACTATAGACCTCGAAGGGGTGATGGTGGCAGCGTGCACACTGCATGCGGATTCCCAAAAACACCTGCGCCGTCGTCTCGGCCAGATCATCGGCTTTGGTCGCGATCTTGTAAAAGTTGGCGGGGCCGTTTTGGTAGATCGATCCCTGAGCCGTGATGATCTCGCGCACGAACTGGTCGACCGGCTTGTTTTCCCGCAGTGAGCCGCGAATCCAGTTGTGCAACGCCCACATGCCGCCATCGCCCAGCTTGCGGTTGTTGTTCCGCAACAGATCGCCCCACTTCAACGCCCAGTAGGCACTCCATTCGTTTGTGTAGACATCACGAGCCGAGTCGCCGGTCAACCCCAGCAGTTCGTCGACGAGTTCTTCCCGCTTTTTTGGCGAATCCGATTGTAGAAACTGCAGGATGCGAGCGGGTTGCGGCAGAGTCCCAATCGAATCGAGGAACGCCCGGCGGATAAACGTCGCGTCGTCGCACAGTTCTGACGGACGAACACCCAACTTCTGCCAGCGGGCTTTGACTTTCTCATCGACAAAGTTATTCGGTTGAAAGTCGGTGAGATCGACGTTCTCGGCAAACGGAGAAATCACGTGAGCGACTTTGGCCTGCCCCTGATATCGGATCATGATGGCGGCCTGCCCGTGCCCGACGACGGTGACGTAACCCGTGCGATCGACGACCGCAACGCCCTCGCCCATGCTGTCGTATCTGGCTCGATTCGTGACGTCGCGGTTTGTCCCGTCGCTGTAACTTGCGACAACGCGAAGCTGTTGTGTTTGATCTTGGCGATAGACTCGCTCGTACGGAAACACGGTCAGATCAACGATGTTGGGTTCGGCTTTGACGGGTCCGGGAACGCCGGCTTCGATCCATGATTTCAGCAGATTGTATTCATAGCTGTCCTTGCGAAACCGCTTGCCGCCGCCGTGAGAAACTTCCATCACGGCCTTCCGTAGGATCAAACTGTCTTCCGGCCGAACGCGGGAAATCCGTCGCTGTTGGTAATCGCGGATCAGTCCGGATAAGTCCTGTTCCGGAGCGAATCCTAGCAGCGACAACTTGAATCCGCCCTGTCCGAATTGAGTCGCATGGCAAGCTCCCTGATTGCATCCCGCTTTGGTGAGGACCGGGATGACGTCCTCGCGGAAGCTGACTTTTGTCTGCGGTTCAATCGCGTTGACGGAGATCGCAATTTCGGCTGTCTTGTTTTTGTATTGCACGCGAATCCGGGCGTCACCATTGGCAAGCGGTTTCACTTGGCCGGCATCGCTTACGGAAACCACGGTCGGAGCGAGATTCTGATAAATCACAGCCCGCGTCACGTCGGCTTTCCTACCGCCGGTAATGTTGCCGCTGACGACAATCTGTAAACGGGCCAAGTTGCCAACAAGCTGGGCAGATTCTGGAGTGGCACTAATTACATCTGGCGTAACGGCGGTCGATTCGCTCGTTGACAAAACGAGAATCGCAAGCACGCATTTGAAAGTCCGGTTCTTCATGCTCAGTTTCAACCAGATAACCAATCTTCTATTCTCAGATTGGGAACTTTTCCGAAATCTCTGGCGTTGCGTGTCAGCACCGTGGCGTCGTTCGCAAGAGCGATACTGGCAATCTTCAAATCCATCGTGCCAATGCGAATCTTGTTTTGAAGCGACTGTTCGAATTGGGCGATAGCAGAGTCATCCCATCGCAAGATGCGCCAACCTGCAAAAAATTGAAACAGGTTGGCCAAGCGATCATACGCCTTCTGTTGCCTTTGCGGATTGTTTGCGCGACGAATTGCGGCCATCCAGCCACGCATGATTTCTTCCACCGTGATGATCGTCGTTGTCACTGGTCCGGTGGCGGAGTCCAGTCGCCCGGCCAACCGTTGGGATTCCGGCGACGTTCCCATTTGATATTCGCCCAAATGGTCGGTGTCGAGAACATACATCATTGCATTTGCTGGTTTTCTTGGTTTCGAAATTCGCGGCCAAGCCTGAGAACTTCATCGAATTCCGGGTCATCGGCGAACATTCCAAACGTAACTCGCCAAGATTCTGGCGGGGATGTTGTGGGGATTCGTTGCTCTAGCTTCAGAAACTTGTCTTCCAAATCCTGTAATCGCTCTTCCAATTGTTGAAGGGTCATGGGTGTTCGCCCTTTTGCTTGTATCGCGATGCAGTAAACGACCGATTTGCCAATGTTGTCTCGCCAAGTAAGTTAATATAGCAGAGTTGCGATGCTTCCGTCACTGCGCGCGAGAAATAGGAATAGATAAGAGCGACGGCGGAGTATTGCCGAATCATCAGGCAGATCGACCAGTTTGACAGGCTCAACAGCACTCGTTTCCAACGGCCCGGAAGGCTGCAGGCAAATCACGACTTTTCGTTGTACACGTGAATTGGAAAACGATTTTCTGAGTTGGCTGGTATTGCATAAGCAATTACAATTGTGTTTGCGTGGTTTAACGCCAAGACACCGGCAATTCCTTATCAACCGGTGTTTGCGGCTGGGCGTAAAACGAACAAAACCCACTCCGATTGAATCGCCAACCGTTAGGAATCCCGCCGTGTTGAATCTTTTTCCGCAGCGTACGTCGAATTGTGAAGTTGGCAGCCGTCGTCAGTTCATGCTTCAGGTTGGTGGCCTTGGCGTGTTTGGACTGTCGCTCGACATGTTGTTGCGTCAGAAGGCTGCTCTTGCCGGTTCGAAAGCAGGCGACGTTAACTGCATTCTGATTTGGACGATGGGCGGCACCAGCCATCACGACACGTTGGATCCGAAACCAGAAGCCAAGGCTGAAGTGCGCGGCGATTTTGGTGTGATCGATACCGCTCTGGCGGGTGTGAAATTTACCGATCAGATGCCCAATTTTGCGCGTGAGGCCAAGCGGTTCGCCACGATGCGGAATCTGAATCCGCAGAACGGCAGCCACAGCACGGCCGACGCGATCATGATGTCGGGCAAGAAGTTCAACCCGTCGATCACGTATCCCTGTTACGGGTCGGTAGTCGCTCGCGAGTTGGGGTTTCAAAACAACATGCCGCCGTTCATTCAGATGGGAACATCGGTCAGCAACCGATTCGGCGGTGGATTGGCCGGATATTTGGGGCTCGCGTACAACCCGTTCGTTTTGCCGGGCGATCCCAGCAACAAGAAATTCACGGTTCGTGATGTAACTCCGCCGAACGGCATTTCGCTGGATCGGCTCAGCCGCCGCCGCGAGGCATTGTTGAAGATCGACACACTGCAACGGGATCTCGAAAAGCAGCCGGAGGCGCTGCAGGCGATTGACAAGTACTACCAAAACGCGTTTAGCATGATCACTTCTCCCGCGACTCAGCAGGCGTTCGATCTCAGCAAAGAAACTGACAAGCTGCGCGATACGTACGGCCGAACAAATTTGGGACAGAGCTGTCTGATGGCGCGACGCTTGATCGAGGCCGGGACGCGGTTCGTAACGGTCAGTAGTGGTAGCTGGGATACTCATACCAAGAACTTCGAACGATTGAAGAAGCTGCTGCCGCCGCTGGATCAAGCGATGCCTGCACTGGTGGCCGATCTGGCGGAACGTGGATTACTCGACAACACGCTGGTCGTCTGGATGACTGACTTTGGCCGCACACCGATCATCAACTCAGCCGCCGGACGAGATCACTGGTCAACCGCCAGCGTACTGACGATGGCCGGAGCCGGCACGCCGGGCGGCCAGGTCCTGGGGAAAACCGACGATATCGGTGCCCGACCCGTCGACAAGGAATATTATTCCAAAGATGTCGCCGCCACGATCTTCGAGAAACTGGGCCTCCCATTGGAAACCACCCACATCGCTCCTGACGGCCGTCCAATGCGACTATGCGAAGGCACGCCGATTCCGAAATTCATGGGACATCGATCATGAAAACGGAAGAGTTGGATGAGATTCTCGCTGAGCGGCCTTTCATC
>CAUZVF010000214.1:0-7531 GCA_963582955.1 Planctomycetota bacterium | reverse complement strand
CTGGCGAGTTTGTACGCGTCCGATAACGACGACGATGCCGTCAACCGCACAGAATTGGCACTCGAGCAATTGCGACTCTCTAAGAGTCATTCAGTTGCCAGCCGGGCAAACAATGTGTTGCGACGGCACTATTTGACCGTCCGACGTCCACGCGCTGTTGCCGCCATCAAGAAACTCGGGGGACGGGTGCATTACCGCACTAGTGTGAAAACGACAAC
The DNA here is from genome assembly GCA_963582955.1 of Planctomycetota bacterium. Classification (GTDB taxonomy): domain Bacteria; phylum Planctomycetota; class Planctomycetia; order Planctomycetales; family Planctomycetaceae; genus CAUZVF01. The sequence goes on along the minus strand of CAUZVF010000214.1, from coordinate 7,313 downwards.
TGAAACGGCCGACTTGAATACACCAATCCAGTACATCCTACTTGGCAAAGATTGGAAGGGCGGTGAAAAGGGATTGAAATACATCAAACGGCTGCAAGCGTTACCACAGCTCTATCTGATTCGCGGAGTACCGATCAGCGAAACGGCGATCGCCGAGCTGGAACGCGAACTGCCCCAGATGATGATTCAGTATCGCAGTAAGGCGTACCTAGGGATCCAAGGACATCCTCGACCCGGACAATTTGGTTGTATTATTGGCCAGGTCACGGATGGTGCTGCCGCTAAAAAAGCCGGAATCATGCCTGGTGATGAAATTGTAAGATTTGGTGACGATCCTGTACCCGATTTTGAAACGCTGATCGAACTCATCAAGAAATACGGCCCAGGTGATAAGATCGCAGTCAGGATAATAAGACGGAATGGAAAACGGGAGACATTGACTGTCGAACTCACTCACTGGAAATAGGACGAAGTCGCGCATCAACACAACGCTGGGCAAGATGCACGAGATTCTCTGAGCATCAGGCTCCATACTTCTCCAACCGTCCCGCATGTGCCAGCGCCATCAGCATCAGGTGCTTGGCTTCGAATTGCCCCAGTCCGCCGTGCAGACATTGTGACTCGTTGAATGCATCGCAGGCATCAAAGCGGCAGGTATCGGCGGCGATCATTGTTGGGACGGGATGCCAACTATGTGCTTTCATTTTGCTGGGAGTGCTATGGTCTCCGGTGACGATGATGACTTCGGGGTTCAGCGACGTAATACCGGGCAGACCGGCGTCGAAGTCTTCGGTGCGTTGGACTTTCAGATCGAAGTTGCCGTCTTCGCCGGATGAGTCGGTGTATTTGTAGTGAATGAAAAAGAAATCGTAATCATCCCACGCCGCTTTCAGCCGGTTCATTTGCTCGTCCAGAGTTTGTCCGGCGTCGAGGACGTCCATGCTGACCAGCCGGGCGAGTCCACGATACATCGGATAGACGGCGATCGCGGCGGCGCGTAGACCGTAGACCTGTTCAAAAGTGGGAATGGCCGGCATCTTTGCGATTCCACGCATTGTCAGCAGGTTGGCCGGATGATCGTCCTGCAAAACTTCGGCCGCTTGGCGCAAGAACTCCTTGCAGATTTCCGCCGTTCCCTGTGACGCGTCATCACGCGGTATCGGTTCGAGCGGCGGAACTCCTATTTTTTGCGGGTCGGTATCTTCGATCTCGCCGCCCAAGCCTTCGGCTCGGAAGACGATGACCAGCCGGTACTCTTTCACATGCCGGACGAAAACTTCGACGCCAGGAATTTTGATCGTGTCGAGTTTCTCGCACAGGGCCGCGCCGATTTCCGTGGCAATGCGTCCGGCGCGGCGGTCGCTGATGTTGCCGTCGTCGTCGATCGTACAAAAGTTGCCGCGTACGGCGACGTCGTTGGGGCCGAGTTCAAAGTCGATTCCCAACGCCTCCAATACTCCACGGCCGATGTCGAATTTCAGAGGATCATATCCGAACAGGCCCAAGTGTCCGGGTCCGCTGCCGGGCGTGATACCGGGCAGCACCGGCGTGCTCAATCCGAGCGTTGCACGTTGTGCCAAAACATCGAGATTCGGCGTGTGAGCCGCTTCGAGTTCTGTTTTCCCGCCCGCTTCCCGCGGCAGTCCACCGATTCCGTCGGCAACGTACAGAACAATCTTTGAATCATTCTTTCGTTGTAACTTACGAGTCAAACTGTGAATGTCAGCCATGTGTGTATTCCATGCTGTTTGTTGTACGGCGCGGAATTCCAATTCTTGAGAACGCGCTGAAAACCTGCAAGTCACGCTGAACCAAGACAGAACGGCCACAACTTCCGGCATCTGGCGGCCGAGGAACGCCTGGCCGTGGCGATCACCTTTCGCAAGACTCCCTCATCCGATGGCGGCAAGCAGCAAACCTCGCTCTATCGCAATCTCGGCAACGGACAGTTTGAAGATGTGACCAAGGCCAGCGGCGCGGGAGAAATGGGCGGCGGAATGGGATAGCCGACGGGGATCTCGACAACGACGTCCTAGTGAATTTTTACCTCACCAGCGGCCTGGGGAAAACGTGGACCGGAAACGGGGTGGGCCTCGTGGATTTCGACAACGACGGTGACCTGGATATTTTCGTCGCCAACGACCAATTTCCAGGCAAGAGAACGAAAGGCAAAGAAACGAAGACCAGCCACGAGCTGACCGGCGATCTGCATCTGCGGCAGGGAGACATCAAGAAGGCGATTGAGGCTTACGAAAAGGCCCTGCGACAGTCCTTCTCGTCAGGAGGCAGTTTCTACGATCGAATTAACTTCCCTCCCGAGGGGCTCAGTCCGAAGAATCGGGGGTTGATGCAGAAACTGAGCCAGGCCCAAATTAGGGCCGGCAATTTCGACAAGGCCCGGCAAGTGCTCGATAACCTCAGCCGAGCCGAGGCTGCGGCAAAGGATGCTTCGAAGTCGAAGGCACACGAAAAGGGCTCGCTGCCGTTTTCGGCCCAGTTGGTCATTTCCGTCAAGAAAGCCAACCTCGACGCCGTTGCTGCCGGAAAGATCACGCGCGAGGAGTTCAAGAAACAGGCGAACGTGTACTACTTCGACGCCGACACATTGAAGCAGAAGGAATCGAACTCGAAGCAGAAGAACGGCAAGAATTAGCCGATATTTCCCATTTGGGTTGAGCCTGAAACCGATCCAGGCTCGCAGTGTCGCGACGATAACATGCTGCTCCCCACCCGCGTCTATCGCGTGGTGATTATTTGACATTTTCTCCCCCGCAGCCACGATTTCTGGGTTCCGACCGCCTAAAGTACCGACCGGCGAAACCCTTGGTCGAGTTTGGCCGTTGGGTGCAAAAGATCGAACCCGCTCCGGAGCTTCGATCTCCGTGGCCGATGGCTCGGCTACCAAACTGGGTCGCGGGAGTGAATGAGCCGCTGACCGAGCGTGAGTTGGATGCCGTGCGTCGTTGCGTACGGCGCGGCAGTCCCCTGGGCGATGCAATTCAGATTGCTCGAGTGAAACTGATAGACGTTACTGATCACTGGGAGCTATACTGCACCGTACGGTCTTGGCGGCAGCGGATGGAGCCGATCCGAATTCCGGCGTCGTGCCGGAAGCCGTTACCGGGCGGCTGACCCTACATTGGGAACGGAGAAACCGCATGCTCGACAACAACGGATCGACGCGACGCGACGTATTGCTGGCGGCGGCAAGCACGGCGGGACTGACCGCATTGGCAGTAGGCGGCCCGACGCGGGCGGCCGAGCCACCCGGCAGGGTCTACCGCACCGGCGTGATCTCGGCCAGTCTCCGTGGTAAGCCGCAGCCGCGCAACGGGCATACCTGGCACTTTGCCCCGTATCTGCATCCGACCATCGACTTCGACGCAGTCAAGAAACACTATCCCGCCAAGTTAGATGCCTACCGCGATTATCTGCACAATCCACGCACCAACTTCGATCAGCTTCCATTCCGCGACACACGCATCACGCACTACTACGATGCCGATTCCAAGGTCGCCGGCCCGTTCACGGAGGTGTTTCCGGGCGTGAAGGTCGCCAAGTCGCTGGAAGAGATGGTCGAGGAAGTGGACGCCGTGTGGATGGGCGATGCCGTCGGTTACGGCGAGGACCATTTCGACCTCGTCGCCCCAGGGCTCGCGAAAGGCTTGCCGACCTTCTGCGACAAGCCGATCGGCGGCACGGTGGCCGGGACGCGGAAGATTCTGGAGTTCGCCGGCAAGCACCGCGCGCCGATCATGTCATCGAGCCTGTTCCGGCACGAATGGGGCACCGAGGCCGCCCTGCGGATGCGCGACTCTGGCAAGTTCGGGCCGATCGAGTACGTCATGGCCAGTCTGCAGGGCCGCTACAATCCGGAGGGCTGGTTGCGTTTTGGTCAGCACCCGCTCTGGACAGTGATGACCCTGCTCGGTCCCGGTGTGCATGCCGTCAGCATGTATGACTATAAGGACAGTAGCCACACGCTGATCACCTACCAAGACCGCATGCCCGCCCACGTGTGGTACGGACAGCCCTACGAAAAGTTCGAGTACAACCGCACCGACGTTTACTTCAAGAAGAAGCACTACCAGTACACGCCGTCGATCGAGGGCGATTTCAGGTTCGGCCATCACTACCGGATGTTCCGCATGGCGGCGACGTTTCGGCAGATGGTCCAGACCCGGCAGGAACCGGTGCCGCACCAGGAGATCCTCGAAGTGACGGCGGTCGTCCATGCGGGGGTCAAGTCGCTCAAACAGAAGAGCCGGTTGGTGGAACTGGCCGAGGTGATGTAGACCGACAGTTGTTCCAGCCGCCGGCGGCCGGCGGAGGTTGGGCGACAATGGTCGGGTGGCACTGTCAATTTGGGTGCCACTGGCTCTGCCAGTGCGTTCCCTGATGCGACGTCGGGCTACGAGCACTGGCAAAGCCAGTGCCACACAATTCACTACCGCCAGTGCCACCCCGCCGAGAGTTCGTCCAGCTCAGAAAACACAAAACAATGAGTCCTGACCCCGTTTTCTTCTGCCACGGCGTAGAGTGGCACGCCCTGAGTCTGCGAAGGGCGTGATGAAGATCGTGCGGCGCATCACACCCATCGGTTTGCTCTGGGCGTGGCACGCGAGCGCTCATCTCCCGGAGGGAGATGGCTACAATGGGATGAGTCGATTTGGCCTGATCCGCCCGCAATGCGGGGGAGTGCAACGATGGACTACAAAGCCTTCGTCTCGTCAACTTACATCGACCTGAAGGACCACCGCGCGCACGTGATTCGCGAACTGCGCAAGGCTGGGTTCTTTGTCGATCCGATGGAGGATTGGACGAGTTCGGCAAACGAACCGAAAGAATTCTCGCGCGAGCGGCTGGAGGGCTGTCATTTGTGCGTGCTTTTCATCGCGCGTCGTCGTGGCCATGTGCCTAGGGGCGAGCAACTGAGCATCACGCAAATGGAGTTTGAGGAAGCCCAGCGCCGCAAGATCGACATCCTGCACTTCCTGCTGGACGACAGTATCGATTCGGAAGAGTGGCCCTGGGAGGAAGAGGACATCGTCAAACGGTGGCGGGCGGAAGTGTTCGAGCACTTCGGCGTGGAGACGTTCAAGAAGACGCCTTCGACGTTAAAGATCGGCCCCGCCCTCACGCGCTGGGTTCAAGAGAAAGGCCCACAAGTCGCGCTGCGGCTGTACTTGGAGAGTGTCAAGCAGCACCACGGCTACATCAAGTTCCTCGGCCTGCCGCGGTTGGAGGACATCAAGGACGCGCCAATCCAGCGGCTGTACGTCGAACCGGCGGTCGCCGACCGCCGCTGGGTCTCGCCGGCCCTCGATCCCAAGGACTGGCCAGAAACGAGACATGTGCTTGACGCGCTTGCATTTAGTCCTAGGGCGGTGTTATTGGGCGATCCGGGCAGCGGCAAGAGCACGCTCGTGGATTGGCTCGCCTGGCAATTGTCCGAACACCACGACGACGGAACAAGCATGTGGACGGAACGCATCGGGCGGCTGATCCCATTGCCGATGATCCTCCGCGAGTTGCGCATCGGCGCAGAGATCACTTGGGACAAGCTATTGGAAGCGTTCGTCAGCCAGCCGTTGGGAAAACTGCTAACGCTGGCTAATCTGCAACGGATTCTGGCCGATGGCCGCGCCATGATCATGCTGGATGGACTAGACGAGATCGGGAACCCGGCGGCTCGGCGCGACTTGCGCGATGCAGTCCAGCAAGCGATGCAAAGCGAAATGCGATGCCACTGGCTGCTCACATCCCGCATCGTTGGATATGACGAGGTTAACTTCCACGTCATGCGCCCAAGCGGCGGACCTCTGCAGTTTCGAGTCGCGGACCCTTACTACATCGCTCCGTTCGACGACAAACGTGTCCATCAGTTCGCACATAACTGGTTCGCACTGCGCGAGCAGACCGAACACAAGGCAAAACAGGGAGCCAAGGGACTGCTCGAAGCGATTCGATCGGACGAGGCGACGAAGAAGCTGGGGCGGATTCCTAATCTGTTGACGATGATGGCGTTGATCTATCGCGTGCGCGCTCGGCTGCCGCACGGGCGGGCGCTGTTGTACAACGAGATCGCTCAGGCGTACCTGGAAACGATCGATTTCTTCCGCCGCATCGCCACGCGAACCGAGCCGCTGGCCGATAAGAAACGCTGGGTGGCCCGCGTCGGCTTCGAAATGCAGCGCATACGGTCAGTCGTGCAGAGAGAAATCAAGCCCCCGGTCGAGCACGATGAGACGTTGGAGATCTTCGCCACAGGCGATGAAGTGCGGCGGTGGTTGGCGGCGGCAATGAGCGAATCCGGCGGGGAAGCCAGCGATGAGGATGCGGCGGAGTTTGTTGATTACCTGGGCCGGCGGGCCGGCCTTCTGTTGCCGCGGGGGGAGGATCAGTTTGCGTTTTTGCACCTGTCGTTCCAGGAATACTTCGCCGCCTGCTTCCTGCAAAACCAAATTGCCTCGCCCGATTGGCTGCTGGACGACGAAGGCATCCCCGAGGGAGTGAACAAAGAGGATTTGCGCGGCTACGCTGGCCAGTCGGTGTGGCGCGAGACGTTGGTGTTTTTGATCGAGCTGTTGGCCGCCTCCGACCAGCCGAAGTGGTTGCGGCCGGCTCGCGAAGCGTTGTTCGGCAAAGACTATGCCGGCGTGGCGGAAGGGGACGAGTCGGCGCAAGGGCAAGCCGCCTTGCTAGCCCGGTTGGCGGTCGACCCGCATGCCGGGTTTACGGACGACGATCGCCGGCGGGCGGTCGACGCTTGTTGCCGCTGGGAGGCGCGGGCGCAGAACATCCACATAAAGGAAGTGCTGTGGGTGTTGTTGGGCGTCGAGTCGGAAGCCGACCGGCGGACCGCACTGGATCTGTTCGTCGCCGCCGCCGAGCAAGTCGATCTCAGGCGGCTAAGACTCGACGGCACGTCGGTGTCGGACCTGACGCCGCTGTCGGAGCTGCGGAGTTTGCAGACGCTCAACTTGAGCGGCACGTCGGTGTCGGACCTGACGCCGCTGTCGCGGCTGGGCGGGTTGCAGGAACTCTACTTGGTCGAGACGCCGGTGTCGGACCTGATGCCGCTGGCGGGGCTGGCCCAATTGGGATTACTCGTCGCGCCGTCGGTGCCGGACGAGCAGGTGAAGGCGTTTCACGAAGCGCGAAAGCGCGCAGGGCTACCGGAGGTGCACCACTTGGGACTCTAGCCGCGGCTTTAGCTAGTGGTTGGCTCGAAAGTGAATTTTATGTTTGGGAGTCGGGATAGAAGTGGAAAAGGCTCCGCGAAGTTGAGGTGAAGATTCGTATTGCTTGTT
>CAUZVF010000213.1:0-7574 GCA_963582955.1 Planctomycetota bacterium | reverse complement strand
GAACTATGACAATGTCACATTGCAAGGCATGACATTCAATACGGGTAACGCAGCTGGCTGGATCGGCGTGAACACAACAACCAACATCAACGGCAGCACGCTGGCCTTTAACAACAACACAATCAATGCCAACACTGCAGTGAATGCCGACATTGGCCTGCAAATCGTATTCGACGGCCTGGGCGTGGGTACGGCAGTGATGAACGCGACCGTTCAGAACAACGTCATCGAAATGGGAATGGCGGGTGGCAACATCGGCATCAATCTGAATGCTCAGAACTCGGGCACGATCAACATCATCAACCCGGTAGCCGGTTCGAACACGATCAACAACGCCACAACGCCCGTACAACAAACCGGAACGATCACGGGCGACGTACTTCCGTAGACGTGGCACAGCGCGGCTGTGCTGCCACGAGTTCCATTCGTGGATGCCAGCCGCATGCGTTATCGCCACGCCGCCTCTGGCAAGTGGACGCGGCGATTCGGCTATGGAAATTGGTCGTGCATGCAACGATCTGCTCTCAGCACTCAGGTTTGAGATATGGTATCGTACCCGGACGAAATACTGACTGCTGATGCAGAAAGCCAGTCCGTTGGATGTCACAAAAACACATATTGTCCACGACTTGAAGCACAACAGCCCGTTGATGTCTTGCCGATTCGATCCGTCCGGGCGCTTTGTGTTTGTCGGCGCCCAAGACTATCGCGTTTGGCGGTGGGAGCTCGCGACTGGCAAGAAAGTCGAGCTCGCCAATGTCAACACATGGGTCCGTGGGATGGCGTTCGGTGACAACGGACAATCGCTCGTGACGGCCGGATTCGACGGCCGGCTCATCTGGTGGCCTGTCGGCGACGAAAACCCCGTTCCAATTCGAACGATTGACGCCCATCACGGTTGGGTCCGTGCTGTTGCCGTTCACCCCCAGAATTCGCTTCTCGCCTCGGTGGGCAATGATCTGAGCGTACGGCTATGGGACATGAAAGACGGCAAGCCGGTCCGTGAGATGGCGGGCCATGAATCGCACATCTACAACGTCTCGTTTCACCCGGATGGCAAACAATTGGCCACGGGCGATCTGATGGGCAACGTGATCCATTGGGATGTCGAAACAGGCCGCCAGTTGCGCAAGTGGGAAGCCAAGTCGCTGCACAAGTACGACAAGACCTTCAAAGCCGAAATCGGTGGTGTTCGGGCGATGGCATTCAGTCGCGATGGCAAGCGTCTGGCGTGTAGCGGTATCACGAACGTGACCAACGCCTTTGCCGGAGTTGGAAATCCCATTGTTGTCGTCTTCGATTGGAAGACCGGCAAGCAACACATCGAACACCTCTCGAAGAAAAAGCTGCGTGGCGTGGCTTGGGGCGTGGCCCTGCATCCGAACGGCATCACGATCGCGGCATCGGGAGGCGGCGGTGGCGGCTTTCTGTTGTTTTGGAAGGCCGATGAGAAAGAAGAGTTCCACCAAATGAAACTGCCAAACACGGCACGCGACTTGGACCTCGGCAGTGATGGCCTGCATCTGGCCACGGCCCATCACGACGGCCATCTGCGGATCAGTCGCATGGATGCCAAGCAGGCCTGACTGGCCGTATCGGAGTGCGTTAACATGACTGAACCGAGTTACCGCGCCGGAATTATCGGTCTTGGGTTCATCGGCGGTGGCGATCAGGTTTCTGGCGACGCCTTGGGCCAGTTGGTTTCGGATCTCGATGGAACTCACTTTGCCGCGCTGGCCAACAATTCGCGAGTCGAACTGGTTGCCGGCAGCAGCCGTGATTTCGGCCGACGCAAACGATTCGAGCAACGCGCCAACGCACGAACTTATTCGGATTGGCAACAGATGCTGGCATCCGAAAAACTCGATATTGTCAGTGTCGCCACCTACGCTCCGCAACACTCGAAAATGGTAATCGCCTGCGCCGAACGTGGCGTCAAAGCGATCTATTGTGAAAAGCCGATCGCGACACGTTTGTCGGATGCCGAACTGATGGCCGATGCCTGCCGCCAATCAGGCTCGCTGCTGGCCGTCAATCACAATCGACGTTTCAATCCGAACTACATCCGATTGCGTGAGTTGATCTCTGACGGTCATCTGGAAAAACTGACATCCGCCACGCTTCAATGGGGCAGCGGCCGGCTGGGAAACGTTGGCACGCACATGATCGACACGATCCGCATGGTCACGTCGCGAGAAGTCGTCGCGGTCTCGGCAATGCTCGATCTGACCGGACGCCCCGATTGCCGAGGGCCACAGTTCCGCGATCCCGGCGGATGGGGGATGATGCGTCTGGAAGACGGACTGATTGTCACGGTTGACGCGGCCGATAACGCATGCGTTCCGGCAAGAATCACGGTTAATGGCACGCAAGGCCGCGCGACAACCGGCGGTGATGAAGTCACACTCGATTTCTGGGACGGCCAAACGGAAACGTGGCCGAGCGTACGCCACGACGCCTCGTCGATGGACCGCGCTGTTTCAGAAATCATCACGAGCCTTGACGGCGGCGGCGCATTTTCATGTCCGGCCGATGAATCGGTGCGAACTCTTGAAACCATCATCGCGTTTCACGCCTCGCACGCAAAAAACGCTGCCTGGGTCGCGTTACCGTTACAAGGATCAGACCGCGAAATTGAGATACACAGCGGCTGACACTGTATTCGCGGAATTCCCCCCACCGACCACGCGTCCGTGGCGATTCGGCAAACCACGCGATGGCATCACATGTCGTACGGTACGGTTCGTCACGAAAACCCTCTCAGTTTCGCGCCATCGATCTTGCCACCCATTCCAAGGCTTTCGGGAACACGCAGGCAGCTCGACTCATAGGCCAACGGCGTTTCCAGCACGTCGTCGGCGTACATCGCCGGACCAATCAGGTCGGACGGCAACGTCAAGTCACGAATCGATGCCGCCAAATGCAACTGCGCCAGCGTGCCGGGGCCCATTTCCACAGTGCTACCCAACAGAATTCCGATGCCGGCTGACTGAGCCATCTCGGCGATGTTCCGCGCCGGCCAGATGCCGCCGCAACCCGTCGTCGCGATGTTGAACCAATCGAGCGACTCGTGACGGATGTATTCAATCGCATCGGCGGCGGTCATTACGTGTTCGATCAATGGGACATTCACTTGCCGGCGCAGTGTGGCGAGGTCGCGCGGATCACGAAACGCTACGGGAGTTTCAACTCCCGATAGGTTGTGCTTGGCGAGTCTAGGAATATGTTTCAGCGCGTCGTCCAGATCCCAGCCGCCGTTGGGATCGATCTTGATGTTGGCATTCGGACCGGCAGTTTCCCGCAAGACGGCTAGTCGCTCGTCATCCAGATCAATGTCGACGCCGACTTTCAGCTTGAAAGCATTGAAGCCAGCGGCCGTCTTTTCCCGAATTTCCTCCCGTAACAAATCCAAGTCTTCTCGAATGAACGCGACCCACGAAACATGCACGCGGTTTCGGTGTTTGCCGCCTAGCAATTGATAGATGGGGACGCGCGCCGCTTGAGCCTGTAAGTCGTAACACAGCATGTCACAACCCGCCGACACGAGTCGTGGAAACTCATTGTCCACCGAAAACGGCCACACTTCTCGCAGTGCGGCATGCAAGCGTTGCAAGTCGAACGGATTCCACCCGATCAATAACCGCGACAATGCCTCGCGTAGTTCGTCCAAGTTGGGATACTCGTTCGACGGCACATCCGAGATTTCTCCCCATCCCGTCAATCCGGAATCAGTCGTCGCTTCAACAAAGATAAACCGTGATTTCGCCACCCGATCTCGCGCACCGCCGCCTTCTTGGGCGATTTGGGTCGAATACGCCCGAGAAACCGAGACAGGATGAAGCTTGATAGCCGATATGCACGCCATGGCACTTTACTACGCAAATGAAAATCATCAATTGAATGAGTCTGCGCCCGTGGCGCACTGCTAGTTTATTGGGCTCTTCCGTTTGTGGGTGCAAACTCCGCAAGAAACAAATCCTAACCCGAAGCGTTAGCGAGGAATCGCACTTGAAATCCAGCCTCCTCGCTCACGCTTCGGGTTGGGATCGCACTTAGAAACGGAAGAGCCGTTTAATGGAACGTCGCAGCTCAGAATTGATCGCATTCCGGAAATCCGTGAAATCGGACGACACTCCATTTGACCGATATGCTAATCGGCAAGGGGGAACGTTATTTCGTCGAGACTGCGTTTGATTTTGACGACGCACCATATCCAACCGACGTCAAACCGAGATACAATCAATGTTGGTGAGGTGCGGATCGTATCGAGACGGCGACGATCAAGTCAACTTGCCAACATCAGCCCCCGTTGATCCGTAGTACCGAAAAGATGAGTCGAATTCGTTATTGCACCGTGCTAGCGCCATTCCTGTTGCTTTTCCAGCATGGAAGCATTGCGTGCGCACAACTGCAAACATCTGAGCGGATTCAATTCAATCGCGACATCCGTCCCGTCTTGTCGAACGCATGCTTCAAGTGCCATGGGCCGGATGCGAGCAAGCGGAAGGCGGAATTGCGGCTCGACCGGCGTGAGGCTGCGCTTTCAAGGCGAGACAGAAAGCCGGCAATTGTCCCCGGCCGACCACTCGAAAGCGAAGCCTTCCTTCGGATGACGTCGGCCGATTCCGACCAACGAATGCCACCACCGGATTCAGGCCTCACGATGAAGAAAACTGAAATCGAGTTGATTCAAAAATGGATCAAGCAAGGAGCCGAATGGCAAGAACACTGGTCGTTCGTCTCACCGCAACGAGCTAACTTGCCGAAGGTGCAAGACACCCGTTGGCCACAAAACGCGATTGACTACTTCATCCTCGCGCGTTTGGAAACCGAAGACCTGAAACCGTCGCCGCGAGCGAACAAGCGAACTTTGATTCGGCGGCTGTCACTTGATCTGACGGGACTGCCGCCAACCCCGTGGGAAGTCGCCGTGTTTCTTGCCGACAAGAGCCCCGACGCCTACGACAGATTGGTCGATCGGTTGCTCGCTTCACCTCGGTATGGTGAGCGGATGGCGCTAGACTGGTTGGATGCCGCGCGCTATGCCGACACACACGGATATCACGAAGACTACCATCGAGACATGTGGCCCTGGCGCGATTGGGTCATCAACGCGCTCAACGCGAACATGCCGTTCGACCAATTCACGATCGAACAACTCGCGGGTGATCTGTTGCCGGACGCAACAAACAGCCAAATCGTGGCGACGGGATTCAACCGCAATCACGGCGTCACGGCTTCGGGGATCTCGGAAGAATACCGCGTCGAGTACGTCCTTGACCGAGTGCGAACAACGTCAACGGTCTGGCTTGGGCTAACACTACAGTGTGCGCAATGCCATGATCACAAGTATGACCCGATCTCGCAGGAAGACTTCTATCGGTTCTTCGCCTACTTCAACACGATTACCGACAAGGGCGTCGAAAATCGCGCGGGAAATGTCGATCCGCTTGTCCGAGTCGCATCGCCCAAACTCGAAACAGAACTCGCCGCGATCAAAGGCCGCGGTGTCGAACTGGAACAGGCGAAAAAGCAGCGAGCGGCGGAAAGTGGCCCGGACTTCGCCGAATGGGAGAAGCAACTTCTGGCGAATGGGATCCGTCAGATCGAGTCTCCACAGGGTTTAATTCTGCACTACCCGATGGATGCCCGCATGGGAGACAAAGTGACGAACGCCGTCGCCGACACCGGACACGGAACCATCAAGGGCAACATCGACAGGGCAAGTGGACGCTTCTCGCGAGCCGTCAAGTTCGATGGCAAAACTTACGTTGATCTGGGAGACACCACGGCTTTTGAACGAACCGACTCGTTTTCATACGGAGCGTGGGTCTTCCGGCAAGGCAGTGGTGCCGTCATTGCTCGCATGGACGACACGGCAGCTTACCGCGGTTGGGATGTCTATGTCGCGGGCGAAAAAGTCGAAGTGCATATGATCCATCAATGGCCTGAAAACGCCATCCACATGAAAACGAAACAGCCACTTAAGTCGGGCGAGTGGACTCACGTTTTCGTCACCTATGACGGTTCAAGCAAAGCGGCTGGATTTCACGTCTACTTCGACGGACAACCGCAAGCTGTCGACGTCACACGCGACGCGTTGACGGACACGATCAAGACGGACAAGCCGTTGCACATCGGCCGGCGCAATCCTTCGGGCTATTTCCAAGGCACGATCGACGACGTGCGAATCTACGACCGGAAACTCACCAACGACGAGGTTGCAACACTGGCGGGCACAAACCCGATCACGCCAATATTGGCGATCAAAAGAGAATACCGCACCAAAGAACAGAACTCCGCCGTCCGTCAGTACTTCCTCGAGAATCACGATGCGGTTTACCGGCGATTGAGCTTGCAACTCGATCAATCCCGCGCTCGTGCAAAGCAGTTGAGCGAACGCGCGGCAAAATTGACACTGATGGTCATGCGGGAAATGAAAGAGCCGCGGTCGACATTCGTTCTACAACGTGGCCAATACGACCAACCCGGCAAAAAAGTAACCGCCGGTGTGCCGGCTTTTCTTTCGGCAGGACGGACCGGCAGTCCGTCACGGGATGGATTGGCGATCCGACCTGCAAATCGCCTGGGTTTGGCGCGATGGTTGGTCAGTCCTCATCACCCGCTGACGGCCCGCGTCGCCGTTAACCGTCTCTGGCAATTGGCTTTCGGAACGGGGATCGTCAAGACGTCCGAGGATTTTGGGACACAAGGTGAATTGCCGTCCCACCGCGAACTGCTCGACTGGCTGGCATCCGAATTTATCCGTACTCGCTGGGACGTCAAACAACTGCTGAAGTTGATTGTGACTTCGGCGACCTACCAACAGTCCTCGAAGATTCCACCGGAGTTACTAATTCGAGATCCCGGCAATCGATTGTTAGCTCGCGGTCCACGCTTTCGATTGTCCGCCGAACTGATTCGAGACAATGCATTGGCTGTTAGCGGTCTGTTGGTGCATCAACTCGGCGGCCCAAGCGTCAAGACGTACCAACCTTCCGGGCTGTGGCGTGAGACGTCAAATCGTGGCTACGAGCAAGACCACGGTGCGAAACTCTATCGACGCAGTTTATACACCTACTGGAAACGCTCGGTTCCGCCGCCGAGCATGTTTGCCATCGATGCTCCAACGCGGGAAACGTGTACCGTTCGCCGTCAGCGAACGAATACTCCGTTAATGGCGTTAGTGATGCTGAACGACCCAACGTTTGTGGAAGCCGCCAGAAAGCTAGCCGAACGCGCGATGACCGAAGCGGGTGACGGTCAACAAGATCGGATTGGTTTCATGTTTGAACTGGCAACAGCCCGGCGACCCGATCCGGCTGAGCACGCCGTGCTTTTGTCGATTTACAAACGCCAACATATTGTGTTTCGCGGTAACAAGGATGCGGCGCTAAAACTGCTCAATGTCGGGGAATCCAAACGAGACGAAAACCTCGATGTCACCAAGTTAGCTGCATTAACCGCTGTTGCCAACGTGATTTTGAACATGGACGAAACGATGACGAAGGAATGATGAACGTCGAACTTCCAACGTCGAACTTCCAACGTCGAACTTCCAACGTCGAACTGGG
>CAUZVF010000212.1:0-7604 GCA_963582955.1 Planctomycetota bacterium | reverse complement strand
GTGGCTCAGAATGATGACGTTGAAAGAACTCTCAGGTAGGCGCAATATATCCGATCGGAATGCGAGAAACGAATGCTTCGAAGTCTGACTCAAAGTTTGGTTGTTTTGGTTGCGATGGGAGTTCCAACTCGGATAGCCGCAGGCGACGAAAAACATCCATTTGACCAGAGGCCGCGGCTACGGAAGCGACGTGCCGAACCGATTCTTTCGACCTACACGACCAAGGAAAGTTGGTGCAAAGTTTTGGTCTACTCGCCGCATGTCGTTTTTCATGACGGCAAATTCAGCATGTGGTATCTCGGTATTTCGGTGGAATCGCGAAACAACCACATTGTCCTGGGTCATGCCGAGTCAGATGGTGGCCAGGAATGGACGCCGTTCCGCTCAGATTCGATTCTTACGGCTGACGAAGTCCCCTGGAGTAAGCCGCGGCAAGCGCCGTTTGTGTTGTGCAACACCGATGATTCGATCTACAAGAGGTGGTTTGTTTCAGGCAACGGTGTCAAGCGCAACGATCTAGGAAACGTGCTCGAAAACGACCAGCGGTTGGGTTACGCCGTTAGCTCTGACGGCTTCCATTGGAACGTACATCCCGAGCCACTCGATCCGTCAGCACGATCTCCGTCTGTCATCAAAGAGGGGCCGAAAAAATTCCGCATGTGGATGGGTTGCAATCCCAGTCCATGAAGGGATCTCTCGCATGCTGATCATCGATTGTCACGCACACATCTACTCACCTGATGAGGAGCGCTACCAACCGAAGGACCAACCCTTGCGTGTGCCGGGAGGGAAGGCTTCGATCGACGATCTTCGTAAGACGAGCGTCGCCAATAGTGTCACCGCCGTGCGAGCCGTGCAGACCGTTTCATTCTACGGCTATGACAATCGCTACTTGTGCGACGCGACGAAAGCGAATCCGGACTGGGTCTCGGGGGTCTGCACGCTCGACCCGGACGATCCGCACAGCCCGGGCTTGATGGAGCAATACGTGCGCGAATTCGGCGTCAGAACTTTGCGCAGTACGCCGGGAAACAACCGCAAGACCTTCGATCATCCCGGCGTCCGCAGGCTCTGGAAGACGTGTGCGGAGGTTGGCGCCACGGTCGACATTTTCCTCATGCACTTAGAATGGATCGAAAGTGCCGAGAAGCTACTGAAAGAGTTTTCAAACATCATTGTGGGCTTCGATCATTGCATGGACCTCAAACCCGGTCCGCAGTATGAGAAGAAACTCAAAGAAGTGTTGCGACTTTCCAAATACAAGAACCTCTACCCCAAGGTCGACTTCATCAGCACAGGCACAAAGATCGGCTATCCAGGCAATGATTTGCACGAGGCAGCGATGAAGATAATCGACACCTACGGGCCCGAGCGTTGCGTCTGGGGCAGCAACTTCCCCAACGTGCTGTGGACACCAAAAATGACTTACGCCGAGCATCTGAAAATCTTTACCGACGTACTTCCTCTGAAAGAAAAAGCTCGCGCCCAAGTTCTCGGCGAAACCGCGCGGCGCTTGTGGTTTCCGCGACTATGATTGTTGCTCGGAACGGACCTACTCGCGTGAACAAAGTCGCCCGATCAAATATCGGTCGAATTACCCAAACCGATCCTACTCCCCTCCCCCCAAAACGATGGAGATCACTATGCACCGCAGAGCATTCCTCAAGGCCGGCATCGCTGGTGCCGCCGCCCAATCCGTCGGACATTCGTTATTTCCCACACAACTTCAGGCAAAGATTCCAGACGATTTGAAAGTCACCGCGCTGAAAGTCATCCCGGTCTGGACCGGCTCGATGAACTATGTGTTTGTTAAGCTCTACACAAACCATGGAATCACCGGTGTGGGAGAAGGCGGTATCCGTGGTCGGGCCGCGACGATGATTGCGGCGATCAAGGAGCACGAACGATATATCGTTGGCAAGAATCCGATGGAGATCGAAAAACACTGGCAAGCGATGTATCGCTGGCCGCGGTGGCGCGGCGGACCAATTCTGAACAGTGCCGTAAGTGCCGTGGACATCGCGTTGTGGGACATCGCCGGAAAGGTGCTGGATGTACCCGTTTATCAACTGTTGGGTGGCGCGGCCAAAAAAAAGATTCGGCTCTATATTGGCGGTGGCTCGGCCGAGGCGGTCAATCAGGCCAAAGAGCAGGGCTTCACCGCGGTCAAGACCGGTCCCAACCTCGCCGTCAATGGTGTCATCAAGCAGCCGTTCGATGTGAAAGCCGAAATCACTCGCTTTCGCCAAATGCGCGACGCTGCCGGCGATGACTTCGACATTCTCTACGACGCGCACACTCAGTTTAAGCCCGAGATGGCTCTTGAATTCTGCGCACGCGTGGAAGAGCTGCGTCCGTTCTTTGTCGAGGAACCAATGCTCACGTCGGACCTTGGCAAAATGAAGTGGCTGGCCGATCGCGTCAAGGTCCCGTTATGTCAAGGCGAGAGCCAATTCACGAAGTTCGGTCTTCAAGAAATGATTGACAAACATTTGATTAGCTACGTGAATCCCGACGTCATTCATGCGGGCGGGATCACAGAATGCAAGAAGATCGCGTCGATGGCCGAAGCGCACTTCATTGACGTCGCATTGCACAATGCGCAAAGCCCGGTCATGACCTTGGCCGGGCTACATGTCAATGCGAGCACAACGAACTGCGTCATCCACGAGTTCAACCAGGCACGCAAGTATGCCGACTGGGAGGAAGAACTCTACGGCGGCGTCCACATCAAGTACTCGAACGGATACGCCGAGCTGCCGCCCGGTCCGGGTCTTGGCATCGACATCAATGAAGAAGCGGCGAAAAAACGTCCGGCTCGTCCGTTTGCCAAGACTCGCGGGACCTTACAATGGCCCGACGGTTCCGTCGGCGACACGTAGGTTTTGTCTTAAACAATCAGACCAGACGGGCTAGCGTGCAGTTTGGACGCCGAAAACCGGTCGCTAGCCCGAATTATTCGTAACCCGAAGCGTAAGCGAGGAATTCAACATGTTTCCTCGCTGACGCTTCGGGTTACGATCAACTCCGATTTTGCGCGGTGTTTTGAGTAAGACAGTCGCAACTCCTTTTGGCCACAAGCTTTGCATCATATTTGCGTTGTTTCGTGAATAATCCGGGCTAGTTTCCTGGACGGCCAATCGAGTTGTAAACGAAGTCTTGTACTGAGGACCTCGATGACAAAGAAACATCCAACAATTCCAATTCTTAACGTGTCAGGTACACCTAGCCAAATTGGCGCGGCCCACGGCGAAAACGAGCGAGACAGAATCCACGACTGCCTCGATCGGTTCTTAGGCTGGGTATGCAGCAGCGCGGTGGTTTCTCTGACCGAACAATCATTGTGGGCGAAATGGTCACCGCAAGTTGCGTTTAACGAACAAGTGGCGCCTGATCTTGTTGCCGAAATGCGCGGCATCGCGCGGGGCGCGAATGTGTCCTTCGAGCGGATCTTTCTGCTCAACAGCATGCTCGACTTGGTTGGTTTTCGTTACTTGCCCATGGCCCAGAATTTCGGTTGCACGACGTTCGCGGTTGCCAAGGACACGAGCACTGGCGGGACGCTGATTGGTCAGACGTACGACATGCCGGAATTGCTCCAGGATTCTCTCCTCATGTTGCGAATCAAACCAGAGCGGGGTCCCCGTCAACTGGTTTTCACGTTTACAGGAATTATTGGCGCGTGTGGAATGAATGAAGCAGGCATCGGGCTTTGTATCAACTACTTGAGCCCATTGGATGTCGGTGTTGGAAGGTTGCATAGTATCGTTGTCCGCCAAATTCTTGCGGCTGAGAATCTTGCTGGCGCACTCACGCCGCCTGTAGTTCCACCGCGCGCCGGCGGAGCCCATTACCTCGTGGCCGACAAGGATGGCAATGTTGTCAGTATCGAGACCACTGGCGGGCGACACGAAACATTCTTCCCCGACGGCAACGCCATTGGGCACACGAATCACTATCTCGGAAATACACTGAAAGAAGTGGAGCACATTCGCGAGAATTCGATCGGCAGTTCGTTGGCGCGATACACGGCGATGCGTCGATATTTCCGCGAGCATGACGCGGGCCTCGATCTTCAATTGTTAAAGCGGCTCACACAAAACCACAATTCCTATCCAAGTTCCATTTGTGCCCACGGACTGGACAGCGCCCCATCAGGCAGTCGCGGTTGTACGCTGGCGGCGATGGTCCACGTCCTGCCCGAAGCAGCAACTCACATTACTCACGGATGTGCCTGCGAAAACAGTTTTCATTCCGTGAATTTGTAGCCATGCCAAATGAATTCATTTCTACGTTTGAAAAACTCAGGATAACATCTCGCGCACAGTGATGCGATAACGCATATCCGGGCTTGTTAAACTCTCGTGACCACTTGTCGCTAGCTCAGGCGAGAGTCTCGGAATACGTTAGGTTAGCTCGCGAAATCAGCCACCAGAGGTGCTTCCACCATGGCCTGTGTCAAATTGCTCTGGTCGACCGTTTGATGGCACACTCAGGAAGCGCTGAAAAACGTATGGCCGCGTGGGACCGATCAACGACCGACGCGCCGATCAAAAATGGGTGGTTAAATGGGAGTCCCGAATTACGGTTGAGTTGGTGCCGCTTCCCGCGAATCCATCACGCTGCTGGTGTTTCTCACATTGATCGCTGTAACATATTCGGTACATTCATGTTAATTGTAGAAACACCGGAAAGTGGATCTCGGAGAGCAAAGCAACTGACTTTTGTACGTCTTGCGACGCGGTCTTCCGACTTGCCAAAACGGCAAATCCAGAATTCGTAGACTGACATTTGGCATTCATCATCAACCCAGGAAGCCCAAAGGATGACCAAGAGATTCTTGACAATATTGGCGCTGGCTATCCTTCCCGATGCAATGGTCCAAGCAGGTGATTGGCCTTTGTATCGAGCCGATGCGGCACGCACCGGCTATGTCCCGGAGCAACTGACGGCTCCGCTTGCGCTCGGCTGGACATACGAGTCGACACACGCTCCCACTCGGGCGTGGCCGACGAATGACCGCCTTTCGTTCGACCGGGCTTTCCATCCAGTCATTGCCGGTGGTGTGCTCTACTATGGCAGTTCGGTCGATGGCAGGGTCTACGCACTGGATGCGACGACCGGACGCCAGCGTTGGACGTTTTTCACCGACGGCCCAATTCGCCTCGCGCCGGCGGTGTGGAAGCAGTGGGTCTACGTTGCCAGCGACGACGGTTATCTGTATTGCCTATTGGCGAAAGATGGGCGGCTGGCTTGGAAGTTCCGCGGCGGGCCAAGCAACCGCATGGTTCTCGGCAACGACCGGATGACTTCGGCCTGGCCGGCCCGCGGCGGACCGGTGCTCCTGGACGGAGTTGTCTACTTTGGAGCCGGCGTCTGGCCCTCCGACGGATTCCATCTGCACGCGTTGGACGCTCGGAATGGCAAGGTGCTCTGGTCGAACCGGAAAACAGGATCGATCTACATGGCCCAGCCCCACGAGGGGGCCTTCGCCCGCAGCGGCGTCGCGGCGCAGGGATACCTAGTTGCTTCAGGAGCGAACCTGTTCGTACCGACCGGCCGGGCCGTTCCAGCGGTCTTCGACCGAAACACCGGCAAGCTGCGGTACTTTCATCTCGCCACGCACAGGCGAATGGGTGGCGATCGCGTCACCGCCGTGCGCGACTGCTTCTTCAATATGGGCTACCCGTTCGACGCCAAGTCCGGCCTGGCTGCAGACGGCTCGCCCCAACAGATGGGCCCGATGGCCGCGCTGTCAGTCAAGGGTGGTCGAATCGTCCGCGCCACCGCCAAGACCGTCGCGGCCTACGAACTGGCCGACTTGAAAAAGAAGGACCGAAAGGGAAACCCAATCACGGTGAAGGGGCTCCGGGAACTCTGGTCGATCGACGCGCCGGCGGCAGGTAGCTCGCTGATCGTGGCCGGCAGAACGATCATTTCCGGTGGCCAGAACCGGGTCTGCGCCATCGACGCCAAGTCGAAATCCGTTGTCTGGTCTCACGCGGTCGAGGGAACGGCCTGCGGCCTGGCCGTCGCCGGCGGCCGGCTCTACGTGAGCACCGACCGAGGCCGGATTCACTGTTTTACCGGCGAGGTCGGCCGCAAAGCGATCGTTCTCGCGCAGTCGTCGACTTTCGTCGCCGAGAAGGAGGACCCGGTTTTCGTGAAGGCGGCGATGGAGATCCTCGCCAAGACCGCAGTCGATGAAGGGTATTGCCTGGACCTTGGGTGCGGCGAAGGAGACTTGGCCTTCGCGCTGGCCCGGCGCTCGAAGCTGCAGATCTACGCCGTCGATCCGGATCGCTCGAACGTCGAGCGAGCCCGTCGTAAGCTCGCCGCCGCCGGTTTGTACGGTAGCCGGGTCACCGTGCACCAGGCAGCGTTGGACAAACTCGCGTACCCCAAGTACTTCGCGAATCTGATTGTCAGTGCACGGTCTGTCACGGGACGGGCCGAGGAGCTGGTCCAAACAGCGTCGAAGGAGATTGCGCGCCTGCAGCGTCCCTACGGCGGTGTGCTCTGTGTCGGCAAGCCGGGTTCGATGCAGGTGCGCGTCCGTGGCGAATTGGTCGGTGCCGGGAGTTGGACGCATCAGTACGCCGATGCAGCGAACTCGTCCTGCTCGGACGACGCGCTGATCAAGGGGCCTCTGGCGATGTTATGGTTCCGCGACGCCGATTTGCCGTTGCCGCCACGGCGGAGCCGCAGACCGGCGCCACTATTTCACCAGGGCCGGTTGTTCGTCGAGGGCGTGCGCTTGCGAGCTGTCGACGCCTACAACGGTCGGACGCTCTGGGAGTATACGCCCAAGGAGAGCTTGCAGCCGTACAACTTCGACAAGACCGGCAGCAATTTTTGCACGAGCGATCAGGGCGTGTATGTTCGCGTCGGCAGCAAGTGCCTGCGGCTGGATGTCACCACGGGAAAGAAGCTCGCGGAGTTCGAGGTTCCCGCGAGTCCCGACGAAAAGTCAGGTGTCTGGGGATACATCGCGCTCGCCGACGGTCTGCTGTTCGGCTCGCGGTCGAACACCGATCACACCGTGATCAACAACTACAACCGAGCGAACGCGGGCAACGCGTACCCCGAATCGGACAGTCTCTGGGCGATGGCCGCCAAGACGGGTCGCCTGAAATGGACTTACAGCGCCCGGCACTCGATCCGCCACAACGCCATCGCGATCGGACGGGGACGCGTCTACCTGATCGACCGGCCTCGAGCCCGGATGGACCTGTTGCGTCGCGGCAAGCAGGACCAAGCGGAGAAGCATCCGAACGGTGAGTTACTCTGCTTGAACGCGCAGACCGGCGAGGTGGTGTGGAAGGTCGAGGAGATTTGGGGCACGCTTTTGGCACTCAGTAGCCGGCACGATGCGCTGGTGATGAGTTATCAGCCGTCCCAGTACACGCTTCCCTCGGAACGTGGGGGGCGGATGATGGCGCTGCGGGCTTCCGATGGGGAGCGGCTGTGGGATCGTAACGTCGAGTACTCGACCCGCCCGGTCATCAACAATCGGACCGTGTACGCGCAAGGGGGTGCCTGGGACCTTGTGACCGGTGAGGACCGTCCCTTTGAGTTTTCCAGGTCGTATGGCTGCGGACAGA
>CAUZVF010000211.1:0-7624 GCA_963582955.1 Planctomycetota bacterium | reverse complement strand
TCCGGAAAATCGCGCACTTGATGAAGGCGGGAGTTGACTTCCAACAGCGATTCGGAAAGGTTGTTTCCAATCGCAAACTCCATCGAGACCTGCCCGCCGGAGTAATAACTCCAGGAACTCATCCGCGTCATGCCCTTGACGTCTTTGAGTTGTTGCTCCAACTCCTGGACGATCTCGTGTTCAACCTCATATGGGCTCGCGCCTGGCCATCGTACCTCCACGGAAATCGTGGGAATGCGTACTTCGGGCGTTAATTGCATCGGCATCTGCCAAAGCGCGATCGAGCCGAATAGCGCGACGACGATCACGCTGGCGGACACTTTCACGGGATTGCGTACACAGAAATCAATCAACTTGCATCCCTCGAACATGCTGAACTAGTGGACCGTCAGGTTTAAGAATTCGAGTCTGTGGCATCAGCCGCCGGACGCTAGCCCCCGGTTTTTCTCACTCGAACCGCGGGCTGGTGCCTAACGGTACTTACTTTACCGGCGCTTTAGTTTTGTAAAGCGGTATGATGAGTCCAACAGTCATTGGTTGTGGCCAGGAACCGTCAGATTCCTGGCCCTAACGAACAGTATCCAAATATCACTCTCCAAGACCACCAACTGGAATTGTCGTATGTCAAGTAAGTGTCATTGGGCTAGCACCCAGCGGCTGATCCCAAAATTACGGTTTGACAAAGCAGTCGTCACTATTTGTTTGCCGAAAACGGGCTCACTTCTGGGAAGGTCCGTCCGCTGTCGCCGAGTTTGGCTCTCCATCATTGGTCTGCGGCGGCTTCGCCAGCGCGTCGACCGACGGCGGTGCTTGGGGAAAGTCCGGTTTGAAGACGGACTGAACGTAGTGGACCAGAGCCCAGAGATCCTCTTGAGGGAGGTTCTGATAACTGGGCATCGGACCAATCGTGGGCCCACCGGAGATAATGCGAAACAGGTCGCTGGATGCCGCCCCGCTGAGAAACACTCTGGTGGTCAAGTCTCGTGAATGCTGAACGGGCCGATTCATCTCATCGTTCCAGTTGGTGAACCCCCCTTCCCAACGTGCCAGACCGACCGGCTCGGATTTGCTCCCCTGATGGCACTTTGAGCACGCATGTTTGATGAAGAGAATTCTGCCGCGTTTGACCGTATCCAAGGTCACGGGCGGCTCGACGCCGACATCCAGCACCTCGCGCTCTTTCCGATCGAATCGATTCATGATGACTTCATCGTAGTCGTCATGAAAGTTTGCCAGGGTTTTGACAAACTGCACCAACGACCAACGATCCTGCTCACTTAAGTGCCGGAACGGCGGCATCGTGGTACCGTACAGGCCGCGCGTCAGCGTTCGAAAGAGGTCGCTGTCGGTCGGAACGGTATCATACTTGGTTGATCGGCTCTTGAACTTTCCATACCAAAAGTTACGCGGGAGATTGCCCGCGTACCATTGCTGCGTTGCCGAGCCAAAAACTTGTAGGACGT
Source organism: Planctomycetota bacterium (assembly GCA_963582955.1). Classification (GTDB taxonomy): domain Bacteria; phylum Planctomycetota; class Planctomycetia; order Planctomycetales; family Planctomycetaceae; genus CAUZVF01. The sequence goes on along the minus strand of CAUZVF010000211.1, from coordinate 6,161 downwards.
ATTAGGATACGTGATCCCGAAAACTCGCTTCGGCTTGTCTGCGACCTGCTTCCAGACATAACCCTCGAAATATCGTAACCGAAGTAAGTGTCGCGACTTTTCCGGCATTGAATTTAAGCATCCCGCAACTTTTTGGTTCGCGCATCCTCACCACAAGCAGCCTTGGAGAGCCATTCATGTCGTCAAATTAGTCAGCCAGCGGAACAGGCTCAGGAGCAGGCGGTACGGGTTCGGTATCAGCGGGCTCGGGCTGCAGCGTTAGCGGAGCTAGAAAACTAATTCCTGGCGGGCCGTAGTGTAGCATTCGTTTGATCTTGCGTGAGACCTTCAGGAACTCGGGGATGTCGCCGTATGTGGGCCCGGCGTCTGGTGCGTATTCGACGTTTGGTGTCGGTTGATATTGCTCTTCGTAGATTTGAGGCCAGAAGCCCTCGTCGTTTAACAGCATTAGCTCCAGATCGAGAGCGAACTGCGCGCGATCGACGATGTAGCCGATGCGTCCGTTGGCGACTTGAGTCACGGCGCTGCGGTAAGCGGCCTGAGCTTCCAAGAAGTCCCGGGCCGTGACGCCGCCCTGTCCCAATGCGAATTCCAAGCGCGTGCTGGAAACTCGCTCGGACGCCAAAGCGGCACTGGTCACACTGATCTCGTATTGGACTTTGTCTAGCTCGAGTTGTCGCAGACCGTTGCGCACGTCGAACTTGATGTTGTCCTCGGTCTGCATCAAGCTGCGGAGGCCGACTTGATAATTGATCAGCGACTGGCGATAGGCGTTTCGCTGGGCTCGACGGTTCAGCGGCAGGTCGAGAGACAGGTTGAGCTGCGTTTGGCTGTCGTTGAAAGCGAATTCGGCAAATCGGTCAGAGTTGGCGCTTGTGTTGAAGCGTTGATTGGCATTCAGATTCAGCACCGATTTCAGTTCATCAGCCGCGAATTTGATTCGACGCCAGTCATCGGCCAGGAAACCGCGCGTGTTCATCAGGTCAAGCCGTTGAACCAACGCCGTCACCATCGCGTCGTCAACGTGAATATCGACAGGCACGAGTCCGATTTGCGTACTCTGCATCATTTCCGCGATCCTCTTTACGAGCTGATCTGCTTGCTGCATCGATTTTTGTAATTCTTCGGCGGCCATCGGGTGCTGAGCAGGGGCCCCGATCAGTTGGTCTCCGGTTCGCACCTGAGCGTCGGATTCCAACAGCAAGCGTTCCGAATCCTGCTGCAATTGTTTCAGCTCTTCCTGCAATTTCTTCAGTGCCTCGGCCGTCTGCAGTTGTTGGTCCACTGGCGGTTGCAGTGCCGTGTCGAGTCGTTCGTGCAGGGCGGTCACCTGCTGTTGCAAGTCTTGCACGCGCTTCGAGAACTCGGACCTTGTGTCTGGGTTAACATCGAGCAGTGTGGCAAATTCCGTTTGCCTTGCGGCCAACGTCAACAGTGCGTCGATGACGCTCATCGTGCGTTGAAGCACGAAGATTGGCGGCGCGGGCGGCTGGGCGGCTTTGGTGCTTTGTAATACGGCACGAACACGGTCGGCATCGATCCGTGCTTCGTCGACCCGTAAGCGGGCGCCGGCCTCGTGCAGCGGTTTCGTGTCGATCGTTTCCTGCTCGAGCTGCTGCCGTAATCGCAACCATTCCAGTAACCGCTCGACTAGCACGACCGCCGTGCCTACGATCTCGGCCCGGTCGGGCGGTTGCTCGGCCATTTGTTCCTGAAGCGAGTCGCGCGTGCGTCGAACCAGTTCGCCAGTCGCCTCGATCTCATCTCGGAGCGTTAGCTTTTCCAACTCGAAGAGGTTCAGGTTGATGGGCATCTCGGTCGGTAGCCCCATGGCGAGCTTGAGCTGGTCCAAACTACGTTCCAACGTGTTGCACGTGCTAATCAAGCTGCTGCGCCCGTTCAACACGTTTTGCTCAATCTGATCGGCCTGGACACGCGACGGCGCGTTTTGCTCGCCGGAGCGCACTTCGGCCTCGGCTTGTTCCAATGCCCTGACCAACGAAAAGTAGTTTGCCGTGGCGATTTCGATCTGGCGATAGGTTTGCAGCAACGTGTAGTACTGTGACGCAAGTTGCAGAAAGAACGTCTTTCGAAACCGCGCATAGTCGCGGGCGGCGAACACCACATTCCGCTCGGATTGAACGAGTCGGTTCAACAAGGTATCGCGCTGAAAGACACTTTGCGTGACATCAAACAGCAAGTCGGAATTCACATCCGAGACAAACCCGTTGGGACCGTTGAACGTCAAGACGACATTGTTTGCAAATCGCGCCAACAACGTGCCTCCGGTGGCGAGCATCCGGTCACCCTGGGCTGCCGATGGAATAAGCAGAGTATTGACGGTGTTTCCGGCCGTGCGATTATGCGTGTAATTCGCGGCCGCTCCCGTGGCACCCGCCGAGAACTTTGTGGCATAGTCATACCGCTGAAGCGTTAAGGCCAGCGCGGTTTGGTAAAGCGTTTCCTTCTGCGTCTGGAATTGACGGCTATTGAGCAATCCGAATTCTACGATGTCATCCAGCGATAGCTTTCGTGCCGGATCGAGAAGTTGCTGGGGCGGGTCACTATTGTATTGCCGCCGATATTCGGCACGAACAGTCTCGAATTCCAACATCCGCGATAAGCATGTTGTCGGTACCGCATTCCAATAAGCCTCTGGGATCGGTTGGATCGGCAAGCCGGCGATTCCGTATTCGCCGTCCGGTACTGGCGGACCGTCGGTTTCGGCGCGATTCGACTCGCCCTGCTGACCCTGCTGATTCGTCGGACGCCATCCAATCGCCGTTGTTAGTGCGTGGATGTTCTGCTGAATCCCGCCGGTCGCTGACATCGGCAGAATCGGACCGTCGTTTTTCGGTTTTGGTTGCTCGACGGAATTCTCGTCAACCGGATTCCTCTCGTAAATCGCGCCTCCCGCAGAGATGTTTTCAGCGTCCCGCTGGGGCAATTGATAGGAATACAAGAACGGTCCGGCTTCTGGCAGCAGCGGATCGTCGAGGTCGCTCGGATAGGCGAGTCGCGATGCGGGATGCGGCTGAATTGTGAAACCTGGTGGCAATTCCCAGGGCGTCACCGCCGTCTTCTCAGCGAGAATTTCGTGGCTGTCGGAATCAGCGGCTTGCCGATAACGCGAGCGCGAACATCCACATACGAGACTCGCCAGCAAAACACTCGTTACCAGCAGCCGGCTGATGGAAACGTGTTGTCGATCGAATGTTCGCATGATTCCGTCACATCTCAGTTTCCGAGAGAGCCGAACGGGCTCAACGACAGAGCACCCCCAGCAGAACATCCAACATCCATTTTTGGTTGTGCCGAGCTTCAAACGCGCAGAATCTTCGGAATAACCGGTGTAATCGTTATATCGGGTCCAATCGAATCCAACCTTTAGCGTGTCTTGGGTGGGATATGCGTGGCAAGAATCAGCCGCTACGCGTTAGCGTCCGGTTTTCCACGGAAACCGTGGGCTAACGCCCCGCGGCTAATATCCCGCGGAAGCATCTGACAGGCAAGATGTCTATCCCACTTTCGATGGCCGCATCGCCACGAATGCGACGATCGTCGACAGCACGCCTGTCCCGAATAGCGTGCAATTCAGAACAGTTCGCCGGAGTTGGCGTGCTCGCAACTGTTCTTCCAGCAGGTCGCGATACTGTTCGTCGTCGCCGATTCGGGCGCGGTGCAGTTCGACGCTCGGCTGCGGACGTTCGATTGCCAACGATGCAAAGGCTGCGACGAACAACAGAATGGACAGAACTAGGCAGAATGGCGGAATGATTTTGTTCATAGGCCGCAGCGATCATTCGTGACGTAGGGCTTCGATGGGGTCCAGCATCGCAGCTTGTCTGGCAGGGTACACTCCAAACACGCCGCCGATGCCGACAGAGATCGCAAACGTGAGCGGCGTCGTCCACCACTGAATGTACGAGTCGACTTCGGAAAAGTAGGTCACGGCGATGGGGACACCGATACCAAACGCAATCCCCAATAGCCCGCCGGTCGAAGACAAGACCACCGACTCGACCAGAAACTGAATCGTGATGTCAATTCTTCTCGCCCCCAGCGCGCGGCGAATGCCGATTTCTCGCGTGCGTTCCGTAACAGTCGCGAGCATGATGTTCATGATGCCGATACCGCCGACCAGCAACGAGATTCCAGCGATCGAGCCGAGCACAAGGTTCCAAATCCGCTTTTCCTCTTCCGCTTGCTGGAGCAATTCGAGCGGCACTTGAACTTCGATGTCGGCAAATTTGGGATGATTCGGTTCCAGAAGTTTGCGGGCCATGGCGGCCGTTTGGCTGACGAAGTTTTCGTCGGACACGGTGAGAGTAATCTCGCTGAGCTGATTGCGTTCGAACTGAGTACTGCCAGCGCTGACAATGATCTTCAGTTCGCCGAATCGGCTGCGGGCCGCGCTGAGCGGAATGTAAATGTCCTGGTTGAAATCCTGACTGCCGATCGCGCCAGCAACGGCGCTGCCGGTCGCTTGTGGATAGAGCACACCGACAACGCGAAAAACCATCGAGCCCAGACGTATCGGCTTCCCCAGCGGGTCTTCGAAGTTGAACAGCTTTTCCGCCGCGCCCGCGCTGAGAACCACGACATTGGTCTTCCTTTCCAAATCGGGCTCAGAAAGAAACCGGCCGCGTCGCACCCGAAGATTCTTGACGCTGAGGTAGTCGGTCGTTGTGCCGAGGATGCGCGCATTGGGGATGGCGCGATGGGTCGCTTGTGCGCGTTTGCGCACCAACGTGATGGGCAGCGCGCGTTCAATCGTCGGCAATGTGGCGGTCAAGCGATCGAGGTCCTTGTACTGGAGGCCGTACTCCATCACCCGGCTGGTCGTTTGCTCGTTCGAACTCTCTTCGCCTGTCTCCTGATGATCCGGCTTCACGCTGCGGATGATGACGTTTGTGGCGCCCAAGAGGCGGATCCGCTCCAGCGCTTCGCGCTTGGATCCTTCACCAATCGCGAGCATTGCAATCACGGACCCCACGCCGAGAATCACGCCGAGCATCGTCAGCAGGCTGCGCAGCTTGTGCAGCAGCAGACTCTTGATGCCAAGTTGGAGGGTTTTGAGCCGCATGATACGGAGTAAAGAGCCGGGTTTTTCGGAATCAGCCGGCAGCCAGTGGGGTGAAGCCGAACTCGCGAAGAGTTCGGCTAATTGGGCGGGTCATTGGAAGTCTTGGTAACTTTTGCTGCGGGGATTCACCATTCCAGCGATGCTACTTTACTTAGTAGCCTTGCTCTTTTTAATAGCCTTGCTCTTTGCCGTGGGCTTGCTCTTTGCCGTGGGCTTGCTCTTTGCCGGGGGCTTATCGCCGGGTGATTTGCCGGTTTTTTGAGCATCGCCATCGTGGCCGTACTCGTCTGCTGCGTCCAAGTCGCTTTCCGGACCGAATTCCTTCCCGTCGTCTTGACCTTGGTCAACCATCGCCATCGGATTCAGCACAACACGATCGCCCTCTTCCAATCCCTCGCGAATCTCCACGAACTTGTCATTCGTCTTGCCGACCGTCACCATGCGGAGTTCAACCGCACCGTCCGCATCGACGTAGCACCAATTGTCTTTGGCCACTTGCACAATCGCCTGCACCGGCACACTGAGTACGTTCTTGACGCGTTCGACGTGGATTTCGACCACGGTCGACATGCCGGGCCGCAACCGTTCGACTTCTTCATCGATCGTGACGATGGTTGTATACACTTTCACGTCAGAACTATGCCACTCGCCAGGATCGGCCAACACGGCGACCGATTTGACGGAACCCTTGTACTTGCGGTCGGCAAACGCATCGACCGTAATCGTTGCGTGCAGGCCAACGTGAATGGAATCGAGCACCGATTCATGCACGCCGGTCTTGACCTCCATCACGGTCAGGTCCGGCAACGTGATGATCCTTTGGCGCTCACGCACGGTCTTACCTTCTCCAACATGCGTACGGCGGTCGCGTTCGATCGCGTAAGTCGCCATGCCGTCGTGCGGTGCGTAGATTTTACATTTCTGCAGTTGCTTCGAGTACTTGGCGAGCCTTGCTTCTTCCTTCTCCAAAAGCCGGTCCGCTTCGTTCTTCGACGCCTCGGTCTGCACGTAGAGGGCTTCGTTGTCGCGCCCAACCTGCACCGAGGCCCGCTTGGCGCTTGCCAACGCGCCTTCT
>CAUZVF010000210.1:0-7632 GCA_963582955.1 Planctomycetota bacterium | reverse complement strand
CGGCGATGTCGATGTAAGCGCGTCGCAGGAATTCCTCGTCACTGCAAAGGCCGGAGGGATTGATTCGCAGTTTGTTCAGCTTCTTATGAATAAACGTGTCCACGTAGTTATTTTCGGGAGTTTTCGGATCCTCGAAAGTCAGCCCCTTCGGCAGCACGATGAACGGCACACCAACCGTATACGTTGAGAAGCGTGCCATAACAAACGCTTCGCCGCGCGCGCCGGCCGTGACAAGACCGGTTTGATCGACTTCGGCCGAGTTCCCGTTGCCCGACAAAAAGTACGCCAACGAAGTGATGTCGCGGCTCGTTCCATCTTCGTACTGAGCCCTGACGGACAATTGCTGTGTTACGTTTTCGCCGTCCAACACAGACTCTTTGGGATAGAGTTCGACGGAGACGACTTTCGGAACGGCTCCCTTATCGGCCGGGGCACCGGCTTTGTGCCAACGCAGCAACGTCTGGTACAACTCGCTGTCCTCCGAAAACCGCTTGCCACCGGTATGAGGGACGCGGCCGCCTGTCTTTTCCAGCATCAGGCTGCGTTCGGGCACTGCAAGGTTAATCCGCCGTCCGGGCAGTTCTCGCGTGATGCGGTAGTGGTCGCCATCGGGATCGTAACCGAACAGCGACAGACGGAAGCCGTCTTTGCCGCTGGCGGCGCCATGGCAACTTCCCGTGTTGCAACCCGCCTTCATGAACACTGGCATCACGTCGAGTTTGAAGCTGATAGGCCGCTCGGCTTTGGCCTCGGCAACTTCGACCGGAACGGTGACCGTGTGCCCGCCAAATTCGACCTTCAATTCGGTCTTGCCATCCGCAGCAGGATACAGCACGTTCTTTTCCAACCGGATCAACGATCCGTTGGTCAGAGTCAACTTGGCCTGAGCAGTCACGTCGCGCGTGATTCCGTTGGGATAAACCGCTTGAACGATAACCGACTGGCGGTCGCGCGCCGTCTTTAACGAGACATCGGCCGGATTGACGTTAATCTTCGTCGGCTTTGCCTTCTCCGATTCGGCGGCTGCCACATTGAACCCCAAAATGGCAATAGCCAACAGACTGCAGAAACACGATCGTTCGAATCGCATGGTTTCGTTTCCCCCTTAGGGTGGGCATGGCCCACCGATGCTATCCTTGTGTTGTGGCGGGCGATGCCCACCTTGTTGGTTACCCCACGCGTCTTATTCCGAGCCTCCGCCGCCAGCCGCCTCTTCCCGTTTCTTCTTGGCTTCCAAACGAAGCTTCTGCAGCCGCGTCAAACGAACCGGCTTTGGCGGTTCCGGCTTTTTCGGTTCCGCTTTTTTGGCAACAACGACCTTCGGTTTGGGTTTTGGCTTAGGAGCTGTCTTCTTCGGCGGAATCGGCTTGTCGACTCGTAACTCGGTACCGCCAACTCGGCTGTGCACGATTATTTCGCCGGCCTCCGGGATATAAACGCGACAGAAGATGTTCTTATGCGTTCCCGGTTTTGTGTCTTTTTCGATCGAGATCGGGAAGACCAACTCCGTCATCTCTTTCGTCATTTCCAGTTCTTTCGTGCCGGTTTTGGGCGGCAGCCCCAGCAACTGGACTTTGGCCTTGCCTTCGAATGGGTGGTTGATGGTCACTTTCCCCACGATTTCGGTGGGCTTGCCTTGTTCGGTGGCCGCTCGCTGCAAGGCGAACGACACGTAAAAGTTCTTGATTTCCAATGTCGCCAATTGTGACGAAACCCACACGGCTCCGCCCGCGTCGGCCGAACCGATTGCGTAAATTTTCCACTTCTTAATCCCGGCGCCGCCGTTCGCACTGAGCGGATAGAGGACTTCGTTCTTGCCTTCCGGAATCGTCACGGAACTGTTTGCCCCAATACCCGGCGGACGATACGGAATTTGTACGTTGATTGCGTTCTTGAAACCTTCCTTGCGGTGAGCCACGATCTTCAATTGCATCGATCCATTGCGGACGATCGGAACTTTCGGCTCGATGATTTCCAGCTTGAACGGCACTTCATCGACGACCAACACGGGTATCTTGTTGACGTTGACGCGCCAGTAGACAGATTGTCCCGGTGCGCCTCGGATAAAGTCGCCCACGTTGCTGTAACCGCCGCTGATCTTAGTATTCGGATCCTTATGCCGTGCCGTGAATTCGATCAACTTGCCGGCAATTGGCGCATCAGCAGCCGCTTCGAATACGACCGGAATCAGATTCATGTTCGACGGAAAGTGCTCGGTATGAATCGTGATGCCTTTCGGCAAATCCTTGGGTTCGAGCACGACGTCACCGCCAAAGTTCGTTCGGCCAACTGTCATCAAGGATGCAAACCGATTGCCCCGTGGGACGACGATCCATTGGCGATACTGCGAGTAACGCGAGACCCGCGGAATGCTGATCGAGAGCCGCGGCTTTGGCGGAGTCAACTCGACCCGATAGACGAAGTCGGGGGCACCTTTCTTCAAATGATCGCGAACGCTAATCAAGTACTCGCCATCAGCGGGGATGGTCGCTCGAAAGTAGCTGTCGGGGCCGCGCGAGTCGTCATTCGAAGCGATGCCGCCTCCATCAGCTTTATGCAGCGTCATCACCGGATCGAGTCCGGTGCGGATGCGACGAGCATAGCACTCGATGTCGAAAACCTGCCCCTTCTTGGCCGTGAATTTGAAGTAGTCAATATCGTCGTCCTTCTCGATGATGCCATTAAACGCCATCGGCAGTGCGGCCGCCGTGGCCTCTTTAACCGTGTTGTTTGGTTCTTTTTCCAGCACATTGCCATGCTCGAACAGCCGGAAAGTATTCCCGGTCGGCGAGACGCCGTCCGCATTGTTCGCATTCAGCGCGAAGTCCCGGATGACGGTCGTTGGCAACTTAAATTTCTGAGCAATCTGACCCGATGGGTCGCCAAGGAATTTGACTTCGATTTCTTCACCCATCTTTCCACCAGCCGGGTAGACGGCGGTTGGACGTGGAAACGTGCCAACGTGCAACCGGTATCGGTTACCATTGCCGTAGGCCGCTTCGCGAACTTCGACGATGTACTTGCCATCTTCCGGAGCAATCGCCGAGGCCAGTGCGTCTTGGTAAATCAACGGCGAGTCGTCGGCCGATGATAACTCGAAACGTTTGCTGTTCAGAATTGCCACGTACGCATCGAACAATGCCGTCCCAAGCCGGATGGCTTCGATCTCGACCGAGATGCGTTGTCCCTTCTTGGCTTCGACGACGAAATAGTCAACGTCTTCGTTGCTGATGCTGCCTGTCACCGTGGTATTCATGGGAATCGGCTGCGGCTTGGCGAAATCGCTGTTCGGTTCCTTTTCAGGGATTGAACTGAATGGACCGATCCAAAACGTCCGGTACTCGGACACACCGCTCTTTGTACGAACTTGAGCGACGTGTTGTCCCAGTCGACAATTCGGCTTGACGTTGACCGTGACTTTCACGTTTGCGCCGGATGCCACAAGCTTCTTCACTTCGAACCCGGCGGGATCGTAGAAAAGAATTTCTTCAGCATCCGCCAAGCGTCCGCCGTTAAAGCTGAGCACGCTTTCGGCACCTCGCTGGATCCCGCGCGGTTCGATTCCGCCCAGCGACGGGGAGGCTGCCGAAGCAACTTGTGTGAGAACAAACGCCGTTGTTAACACTGCGCCAAGAGAGAGCATGCGTCGAGCCATTGAGGCATCTCCGGAAAGAGTTTCATGCGGGAGTTATTTGGGTAGGACAAACGCGTGACAAAGGGATCACGCGGAATGTAGAACGGAATTCATTCCGTTTCAGCAATCACACCTTAACGGAATGAATTCCGTTCTACTTTGAAAAAACTCGTTCCCACGCGCATGGCGTGGGAACGAGGGAAAGTTCAGTTTCGAGTGGCTAGGCCAACATTTCCTTGCGAATCTTGCCGCCCTTGACGATTTCGATCGGTCGATCGCCCGGCGCCATTAATTCCTTGTCGGCGGTGATGCCGATGGTGTGATAGACCGTGGTGGCCCAGTCTTCCACGTTCAGGCCGTCCTCGTCCGGCTCAGAACCGGTCGGATCGGACGTCCCGTAAACCAAGCCCTTCTTGAATCCGCCACCGGCCATCAGCAGGCTGAAGACCTTCGGCCAGTGGTCGCGGCCGGCGCTGCCGTTGATCTTCGGTGTGCGACCGAATTCGGTGCCCGTAAAGACCAATGTGTCGTCCAGCATGCCCCGCTCTTCCAAGTCGGTAATCAACCGGGCGTAGGCCTGATCGAATGCCGGCATCTGACCGTTGATGCCACCGCGGATGTTGCTGTGCATGTCCCAACCACCATAGGTCATGGTGACGAACCGCACTCCCGCTTCGACCAATCGCCGGGCCAACAACATGCGGGCTCCGGCCGTGTTGCGGCCGTATTCGTCGCGAATCTTTTTCGGTTCCTTGTTGATGTCGAATGCCTCACGGGCCGCTTGCGAGCTGACCATGTTGTAGGCTCGGTTATAGAAGCTGTCGACCGCATCCAGCGAGTCGCCTTTTTCTTTCTGCTTGAAATGCTCGTTCACAGCCGACAAAATCTTGCGACGGCGGACGAACCGGCCATCATCGACATCGCCAGGAAGCTTCAAGTCCTTGACGGTAAAGTTGCCGCTGGCTGGGTCTGAACCCAGACTGAACGGAGCAAACGACGATGGCAAGTAACCCGTGCCCGCGAACGTATTCGGCTGGCCGGGAATACACACATATTGCGGCAGGTGATGCCGCGGCGGAAATTCGTGTGTGATTATGCTACCCATGCTGGGAAACAGCAGTGCCGGGCTGGGCCGATACCCGGTGAACATGTTGTGAGTTCCCCGCTCGTGAGCCGCTTCGCCGTGCGACATCGAATTCACGATGGTCAGCTTGTCAGTGATCTGAGCGGTTCGTTTCAGCGTCTCATTCATCCGGTAGCCGGGGATCTTGGTCGCGATCGAATTCATCGGACCGCGATACTCGAGCGGAGCGAATGGCTTGGGATCGAACGTTTCCTGATGGCATTGCCCACCGGGGAAGTAGATGAAAATGACGTTTTTGGCTGTCCCTTCTTTGCTCTCGTAAAACTTGATATCGGCTTGTGCCTTTTTAATCCGGAAGAAATCAGACAAGGAGAGCCCAATACCGCCAGCAAATCCAACATGCAGAAAATCACGTCGTGTATTACGCATTGCTTCAGTCTCCTGGGAGTCTAAAAGGGGTGAGTGGTTTTCGTTGTTTACAGCAAGACGGCCCAAACCATGGGCGTGTCAGGAAGGCTGTCAGGTGGGTGAAATCCGGTGCTCCATGCACGAGGTTTCATAATCCGTGGGCGCTGATGGTAAGGACTCATTGACATCGGAATCAAGATCGCAAGCATCCGTGCAACGCATCACCTATCAACGTTGCATTATATCTTCCCTAATATGAAAAGAAAACGGAAGTCGAAAGTCAAGCGTTTTTGGAGTTTTTTTCACTCCTAGCATCGATACGGCGGGAATTGCGTAGCAACGAGATGAAACCGAGTGTCACCAGCGGCAGGGCAAGAATATGAATTGGCAAGAAAATAAACGACCCGGATCGATCCGTCGTTTGAGCAATGCATTCTCCTGAAGGTTGTCACTTGGTTTTTCTATAGACACAATCGGAAACTCCGAGCATCGTTGGCAATTTAATTCAAAGTCAAATAAGGAAGAATCACCATGTTCCGTTCCGTCTGTATCGTTGGTGCCGTCTTGACGGGGTCGCTGGCCGCGATCCCTGATCCCGTCAGTCCTGATCCCAACTCGCCGCGTCCCATCGAGGCGGCCGACACTGTGTTTATTGAAGAGATGACATGGATGGAAGTCCGCGACGCGATGAAGGACGGCAAGGACACTGTCATCATCGCGACGGGCGGAGTCGAGCAAAACGGTCCGTATCTGGCGACGGGCAAACACAATTACGTATTGAAGGCGTTGACCGAGGTCATCGCTCGCAAGCTGGGCAATGCGCTGGTGGCTCCGATCGTTCCATTCGTACCGGAAGGCAACATTGATCCGCCGACGGTACACATGAAGTACCCCGGCACGATCAGCTTGACCGAGGAAACGTTTCAGGCACTGCTGACCGACATTTGCCGCAGCTTCAAAACGCATGGATTCAAACACGTGATCATGCTCGGCGACAGCGGCGGCAATCAGGCAGGCATGAAGGCCGTCGCCGAGAAGCTAAGCGCGACCTGGCAGGGCAGCAACTCTCAAATTCATTACGTTCCTGAATACTATGACTACCCCGGCGTCGGCAAGTTTCTGGAAAAGAACGGCATCAAGCAGATTTCGGAAGGACTGCACGACGACTTTGGCATCACGTCCATCATCATGACGGTCGATCCGTCGGCCGTCCGAATCAACGAGCGGATCGCTGCCGGCAAGGCATCGATCAACGGCGTCAGCCTGTGTCCGGTGGAAAACACGATCGCCTGGGGACACAAAATCGTCGAGTTCCGCGCGAACACCACGGTGAAGGCGATTCGAAAGGCGACCGAATGACTGACGATTGGATTGCCGACCGGATGCATTTGATCGATGCCTCCGGAATCCGCAAGGTGTTCGACTTGGCGGCCAACATGGCCGTCCCAATCAACCTGAGCATCGGACAGCCGCACTTCGACACGCCGCAGCCGATCAAGGATGCGCTGACCAAAGCCGTTGCCGACGGCAAGAACGCCTACAGCCAATCGCAGGGCATTCCACCGTTGCTGGAACGGTTGCAGTCACGGGTCGATACAGAATTCGGTCACACCGACCGCAAGGTCTTCGTATCAAGCGGCACTAGCGGAGCCTTGATGCTGTCGCTGTCAACTCTGGTCAATCCTGGTGACGAGCTCATCATCTTCGACCCATTCTTCGTCATGTACAAGCACCTGACTTCACTGGTGGGAGGCAAAGTCGTTCTGATCGACACTTATCCCGACTTTCGTATCGACGTCGAAAAGGTCCGCGCGGCGATCACTGATCGCACGAAGGTGATCTTGTTCAACAGCCCATCGAATCCCACAGGATACGTTGCTACCGAAGACGAGGTTCGCGGACTGGCGGAACTTGCGGCCGAGTACGACGTCGCGCTGATCAGTGACGAGATCTATCGCTCGTTTTGCTACGACCAAGACTTCGTCAGCCCGGCCAAATTCAACGACAAGACGATCGTCATCGACGGATTCAGCAAATCTCATTCGATGACTGGTTGGCGAGTCGGATACTGTCACGGTCCTGAATCCATCGTTCAGCAAATGATAAAGCTGCAACAATTCACGTTCGTCTGCGCCCCACATCCCGTCCAATGGGCGGCGTTGGCAGCGCTGGACTTCGACATCTCGGAATTCGTTGTGTCGTATTCGCACAAACGCGATCTGATGATCGACGAACTGAAAGAGGACTTCGAAATCCACGGAGCCGGCGGCGCGTTTTACCTGTTCATCAAGACGCCGTGGGGAACAGGCACGGATTTCGCCACCGAAGCGATCAACAACAACGTGTTAATCATCCCCGGCAACGTCTTCAGCGCAACTGACACGCACATCCGACTGAGCTACGCTGCCGAAGACGAAACGCTGAAGCGCGGCGCCGAAGTTCTGCGCCAGCTTGCGAGACGGTGATCGCGGTGTTGCGAGGTTAAGAGCGAGCCTTGGTCACAATC
>CAUZVF010000209.1:0-7633 GCA_963582955.1 Planctomycetota bacterium | reverse complement strand
AGATTTGACAGATGGCGAAGAACAAGCAGCAGAAAAAGAAGGAACGGGAACGGCGAGTTGCCAAGAAGAAGCTCTCCGCCGCCGCTAAGAGACGCGAACAGGAAAAAACCGCCAAAGAGCCCCAAAACAAGGTTTCCGAGCGGAAGAAACTGATGGCTGCGGCAGTCCCGAAGAACGATTACATTCCCACCAGCAAGAAAAGCCCCTTTACGCAACGACGGAGCGGTGGCTGACGGTTGGCCGTGCGAGGCGGTGGATTACGGCTGGAATCGCGATGACTATTTACTTCTACACTAGAACCGACGAATACGGCGATTTCTGCAACTTCTCATGGCACGGCTTCGAACTTGACGGAAAGTACTGGCGTACGGTTGAACATTATTTCCAAGCTCAAAAGTTTGAGGGGACGGATCACGAAGAAACGGTTCGCCGCGCACGGACGCCGGGCGATGCAAAAGGCCTCGGCCGCAGCAAGTCAATTTCGCTCCGCTCGGATTGGGAATCCGTAAAAGACCATATCATGTATCAGGCCGTGCTTCGCAAATTCGAAACACATGAAGACCTTCGTGATCGCCTGATGCAAACCGAAGACGATGAACTGGTCGAAAGTGCGCCGGGCGATTATTACTGGGGCTGTGGTGCCGATGGCACTGGCCAGAACAAACTTGGTAAGATATTAATGGATGTCCGCTCCAAATTGCGCGGACAACAGAAAGAAGACGTCAATTCACAAAACGCTACGTAACAGAATCGCTGAACGGCATCGGCCTAATCCGCTTGCGATTTACGCCTGGCAACCAATACAAAGTTCTCTCATCGGGCACATCTCGCAGCCCGCAGTTGGCGGGTCAACTGGTAGCAGGCTCGCTTTCAACATACTGCACGGGAAGCATGCGATCCGCGCGTGCTCGGCGACAATGACAGGATGCTCGGTATTGATCTCCACCGATTCTGTGTTGGTGAAAAGCTGATCGGTCCTGTGTGCCAACTTCCATCTCTTCGGTTGGTGGGGTTAGAATGTGATCCTCTTCACGGCGTTCTCATTTCGGCGGATTTCATTAACCGTGTGATCGCGGCGTTCGCGGATTTTGTCTCGTTTCTGTCGAATGTCTACGTACCTCGCAGAACGGTTCAGTCTGTTATTCAGTCAAGTCAGGGAAAGTGGTTTCATGGCAACTCAGGGAGACTCGGTGCCGAAGATTGATTCGGGCGAACTTGAGGAATGGTACGAGTCGCTCGACGATGTGCTGAATCGGCACGGTGAGGACAAGGTGCAACAGTTGCTGGCCGCATTGCAGGAGCGGGCGTATTTGCGTGGCGTTGTGATGCCGTTCACGGCAAATACGCCCTACATCAACACGATTCACGTCGACGATGAAGCTCGTTTCCCCGGCAACCGTGACATCGAACGCCGCATCAAAAGCATCGTGCGTTGGAACGCGATGGCAATGGTCGTACGGGCCAACAAGAATTACGACGGGCTGGGTGGGCACATCTCGACCTATGCGTCGTCGGCGACGTTGTACGAGGTGGGCTTTAGTCATTTCTTTCACGGCCGGACCGACGACCATTCCGGCGACCAAGTCTATGTTCAGGGACATGCATCTCCAGGAATCTACGCCCGCGCATTCCTGGAAGGCCGGCTGACAGAAGAACATCTCGAAAACTTCCGTCGCGAGCTTCCGCGTGGTAGCGGTTTGTCGTCGTATCCGCATCCGTGGCTGATGCCCGATTTCTGGCAGTTTCCGACCGTGTCGATGGGACTCGGTCCGATCACGGCCATTTATCACGCCCGGTTTCTGCGATACCTGCAGCATCGCGGAATCATGGACACATCGAAGTCGCACGTGTGGTGTTTCGTCGGCGACGGTGAGAGTGACGAGCCGGAGTCTCTGGGCGCGTTGACATTGGCCTCGCGGGAAAAGCTCGACAATCTAATCTTCGTCGTCAACTGCAACCTGCAACGATTGGACGGTCCCGTCCGCGGCAACGGCAAGATCATTCAAGAATTGGAAGCCGCCTTTCGCGGAGCCGGTTGGAATTGCCTGAAAGTCATTTGGGGAGCTGACTGGGATCCGATTCTCGACGAAGACGAAGATGGCGAACTCGTGCGCCGGATGGGCGAAGTCGTCGACGGCGAGTATCAGAAATACAAAGTCGAAGGCGGAGCCTACATCCGCGAGCACTTTTTCAACACGCCCAAGTTGCGAGCGCTGGCCGATCATCTCTCGGACGACCAATTGACCAGAATTCGACGCGGCGGACACGATCCCGGTAAAGTCTATGCCGCCTACAAAGCGGCTGTCGATCATGTCGGCGCGCCGACCGTCATCCTGGCCAAGACGATCAAAGGGTACGGCTTGGGCGAAGCCGGCGAAGGCCGCAACGTGGCTCACAACGTCAAGAAGGCCAATGAAGAGGAACTGCGCGAGTTCCGTTCTCGGTTTGGTATCCCGATCGCCGACGACGAGGTCGACAAAGCTCCGTTCTACCAACCCGCTGATGACAGTCCCGAGATGGAATATGTCCGCGAGTGCCGCAAACAACTGGGCCCATTCGTGCCGGCTCGCGTGCCAACCGACGAACGACTGGAGATCCCGCCGCTGGATTCCTTCGACAAGATTCTGAAAGGCACGGGAGACAAACAGGCCTCGACCACGATGGCCTATACCAGTCTGATCAGTGGATTGGTCCGCGACAAAAACATCGGCAAGCGGATCGTCCCGATCATTCCCGATGAAGCGCGCACGTTCGGCATGGAAGGCATGTTTCGTCAATGCGGCATTTATTCCCGCAAAGGACAGCTCTACGAGCCCGTCGACAAGCATCAGATCGCCTATTACAAGGAAGCCGTCGACGGACAGATTCTTGAGGAAGGAATCAACGAAGCCGGAGCCATGTCGTCGTTCATCGCGGCGGGCACGGCGTATTCCAACCTCGGGATCAACATGATTCCATTCTACATTTATTACTCGATGTTCGGTTTCCAGCGCATCGGTGATTTGGTGTGGCTGGCGGCTGATGCGCGGGCCAAAGGATTTCTGATCGGCGGCACATCGGGCCGCACGTCGCTCAACGGCGAAGGCCTGCAGCATGAAGACGGTCACAGTCCTTTGATCGCGGCGACCGTCCCGAGTCTTGTATCGTATGATCCGGCCTACGCGTACGAATTGGCCACGATCATTCAAGACGGGCTGCGGCGCATGTATCAAGAGAACGAATGCGTTTTCTATTACATCGGCGTTTACAACGAGAACTACGTCCAACCAGAAATGCCCGACAGCGTCACCGACGGCATTTTGAAAGGAATGTACAAAATTGGAAGTGTCGCGGCCGACAATGCCGACCAGTCGATACGTCCGCAGTTGTTGGGCAGCGGTCCAATCGTGAATGAAGCCGCACGAGCCCAGACGATTCTGTCCGAGCAATTCGGCATCGCCAGCGATTTGTGGAGCGTTACCAGTTACCGCGAGTTGGCTCGCGACGCGATGTCGGTCGAACGTTGGAACCGGTTGCATCCCGAATCGCCGCCACGACAGAGTTATCTCGAATCCGTCTTGAACGGAGTGACCGGCCCGTTCATCTCGGCCAGCGACAACATCCGGCTCGTCGCCGAACAGATTCGCGCGTGGGTGCCGGGAGACTTCACCATTCTAGGAACGGACGGTTTTGGTCGCAGCGACACGCGGCCGGCCTTGCGGCGTCACTTCGAGATCGACGCCGAAAGCGTTGTCTTCGCCACGTTGAGTGCGTTGTCACGTCAGGGTCAGTTCGATAAGAAAGCACTTCCCGACGCACTACGGAAACTGGACCTCGACCCAGAGAAAGTCGATCCCGTCGAGGCATAGCGCGGGAGTGATGTCTTATTCACATTCTTCTTGAATCATAAACACTTGTTGAACGACCGCCGTCTGAATTGGACCGATCCATGCCCATCGAATTCAAACTCCCAGAAGTTTCCGAAGGCGTCGAAGCCGCCGACATCGCCGAGATTCTGATTGCCGAGGGCGACGTCATCGAAGCCGATCAGATTGTCATGGAACTCGAAACCGAGAAAGCGGTGGTCGAGTTACCCTGCCCTCACGCCGGCCGCGTGGCGTCGATTCATGTTGCACAGGGAGACACGGTTCCGATCGGCGCTCTGATCTTGACGATCGAGGAATCGACGGAAGCCGCCACGCCATCGGTCGACACGTCCCCCGCTGCTCCGGCCGCCGTCCCCGAACCTGCGACTCCGGAACCGCCACCGGCGCAAACGGCCGACTCGAAACCGGCGGCAGTCCCCGTGACCGCAGCGACAAAACCAACAGATGCCGGCGACGATCGCGCACCAGCGCCCGCCGGCCCGGCGACTCGGCGTCTGGCTCGCGAACTGGGCGTCGACTTGCACGACGTGTCGGGGAGCGGCCCCGGCGGCCGAATCACGGCGGAAGATGTCCAAGCTTACGTGAAAGCCATCATGTCGGGCGGAGCATCCGCGGTTGCCGGCGGTTCCGTCGCGCCACCGCCGCTGCCCGATTTCACTCAGTTCGGCCCCGTCGAGCGGCAGCGGTTGAACAGAATTGCGAGATCGTCGGCGAGGAACCTCAGTATGTGCTGGAATGTGATTCCGCACGTGACTCAGCACGACCTGGCTGACATCACCGATTTGGAAGCCGCCCGCCGCGCTTTCCTGCAAACTCGAGCCGGACAGGCCGGGCCGAAGATCACGATGACAGCCATTGTGATGAAGGCCGTTGTGGGATTGCTGAAGGCGTTCCCTCATTTCAACGCCAGTCTCGACCCAGAGACCGACGAACTCGTTTTGAAAAAGTACTACAACATCGGTTGCGCCGTCGATACTCCGAACGGTCTGCTGGTTCCCGTCGTCAAGGATGTCGATCAAAAGACGGTCGTCGAAGTGGCCGCCGACCTGACCGACCTGGCAACACGTGCCCGCGACAAAAAGTTGGCGATCAGCGAGATGCAAGGCGCGACGTTGACGGTCACCAATCTGGGCGGACTCGGCGGAACCGGGTTTACACCCATCGTCAATTATCCGGAAGTCGCGATCCTGGGAATGTCCCGCAGCCGAAAGGAATTGCAATTGGACGGCGACGATCTGGTCGAGCGACTGATGTTGCCACTGTCTCTTTCGTACGATCACCGCGTGGTCAACGGCGCCGACGCTGCCCGTTTCGTCGCCAAGCTGGCCGCCGGGCTATCGGATTGTTTTCAGATGTTTATCGAATGTTGATGTCATTGTAGCTGGATTCGCAAGAATTCCGGTTTTGCAAACCTGAATTCTTGCGAATTCAGCGACAGCCTCACTCCAAGAATCCTTTGGAGAAAAAGAATATGTCAACCGGAAACGGACAGGCAGAAGTCGTCGTCATCGGCGGCGGACCGGGTGGTTACCCGGCGGCTTTCGAAGCGGCTGATCACGGGATGGACGTGGCGCTGGTCAACGACGAGGCCGTGCCGGGCGGAGTTTGTTTGCATCGGGGTTGCATTCCGTCGAAGGCGCTGTTGCACGTTGCCAAGTTGATTCACGAATCGCGCGAGGCCGCGAAATGGGGGCTGACGTTTGGTGAGCCGAAGATTGATCTCGACAAGTTGCGTGATTTCAAAGGCAGTGTCGTCACGAAACTGACCGGCGGCATTGGCGAGCTGTGCAAGGCTCGCGGAGTGAAAATGATTCAGGCGCGTGGCAGTTTTCTCGATTCGAACACGTTGAAGCTCGATAAACCAGACGGCTCGACCGCAACACTGGCTTTCAAGACGGCGATTCTCGCCACGGGTTCGTCGCCGACGGTGCCTCCGATTTTCGACATCGACGATCCGCGAATCGTGGATTCGACTGGTGCATTGGAGTTGCCTCAGATTCCGAAACGTATGCTGGTGATTGGCGGCGGCTACATCGGATTGGAAATGGGCAGCGTTTACGCAGCTCTGGGGTCGCAAGTGACCGTCGTCGAGATGTTGTCGGGACTGTTGCCCGGAGCGGACCGCGATCTTGTCCGTCCTTTGGCAAAAAGATTGAAGGGGATCTTTTCGGCCATTCACTTGAACACAAAAGTTGCCAGCCTGAATCCGACTAAGAAAGGGATTGTCGCCGAATTGGAAGGCGACGGCGTTGAACCGCAACAGACATTCGACATGGTGCTGGTTTCGATCGGCCGACGTCCAAATAGCCGCGGGTTGGGCCTTGAAAACACGAAAGCCGAGATTGACGATCACGGTTTCGTCGTTGTCGACAGCAAGCAGCGGACCGCCGATCCCAGTATTCTGGCGATCGGAGACGTGGCTGGCGAACCGATGTTGGCTCATAAGGCGACTCGCGAGGCAAAGGTGGCTGTCGAAGTGCTGGCGGGCGAGCCGGCGGAATTCGACAACGTGGCCATTCCAGCGGTCGTGTTCACCGATCCGGAACTGGCGTGGTGCGGATTGACCGAATCCCAGGCCAAGGAAGAGGGCATCGATGTCAAAGTCACTCGTTTTCCGTGGGCAGCTTCCGGGCGGGCTCAAACGCTGGGGCGAACCGAAGGGCTGACGAAGATTCTGTTCGACCCCGAAACGGAACGCATCCTCGGCATGGGAATCGTCGGGTCCGGAGCCGGCGAGTTGATCGCTGAAGGAGTTCTGGCGGTCGAAACCGCCGTGGTAGCTCGCGACATTGTCGAGACGATCCACGCGCACCCAACTCTTTCAGAAACGATCATGGAATCGGCCGAGGCGTTCGTCGGCCAAGCCACGCACATGTATCGTCCGAAACGTTGACTACGCAATGTGATCAGAATTTGGGTAGTGCATTGACCAAGCCAAGAAGTGGGGTAAACATCCTGCTTGCCGTCAACTCTCACCCGCAAGCTGGAAGCTTACGCCACGTTCTGAACCCAAAATCTAGGCATGGACGATGCACTAGTCGCACAACGAGAAACGTGGTGGCGACCAGCCCACGCAATTCAAAGATTGCGAGAAGATTCGTCTGCGATCACTACAAATTCTAACACGGGTGGTTAAGATACCTCTTTACCGGTTCCCGTGGTTCGCCGTAGTTGGGAATGGCGTCTGAGCTGAGGCGTTCGAGTTCGAATGATTCGCATCAACAAGGGACTGGATCTTCCGATCGATTGCGAAGTCAAGCAAGAGATTGAAGACGGACCAGCCTCGAAAACGGTCGCTCTGATTGGCGACGATTACATCGGCATGAAGCCCACCATGGCCGTCTTGGTTGACGACACCGTCAAAGTGGGTTCGCTCCTTTTTACCGACAAAAAGAACCCCGACCTGCGGTATACGTCTCCCGCTTGTGGCAAAGTGACCGCAATCAATCGCGGCGCGAAGCGAGCTTTCCAGTCGGTCGTGATCGAGGTTGACGGTGACGAGGAAGAAACGTTTCAAACATACGAGAACCAGGATCTGACCACGTTGACTCGCGAGCAAGTCCGCGAGAATCTGGTTCAATCGGGTTTGTGGACGTCGTTCCGCACGCGTCCATACAGTAAGATTCCATCTCCGGCTTCGGCGCCGCATTCGATCTTCGTGACGGCCATCGATACGAATCCCTTAGCGCCGCAGCCTTGCGCTATTCTGAAAGACTACGAACGGGAATTCGTATTCGGTTTGCGTGTTGTCCGGCACCTGACCGACG
>CAUZVF010000208.1:0-7643 GCA_963582955.1 Planctomycetota bacterium | reverse complement strand
GCAATCGAACAAGCTCCGCAACGTTCGCAGTCGAGGCCGAATTCGTCGTAATCGGCGGGGCAGCCTTCGGCATGTTTCAGGCAATGCGGCAACAGCAACAACCTTCGTTCGAACGGAATTGCCATGAATTGCCGTTTCCAGAAGAAGTTGCCAATCAAGACCGCCGTGAAGCCAAGAAACTTTTCCGGCAATCCCATTTCGCCGAGTAGTTCACGCCCCCACTGTTCTAGTTTGGCACGATTGAACGGCTTGGTTTTGTCGACAGATTCAGCGAATCGCTCGGCCGCCGCTTTGACAGCTTCGCGTTCTTCCAAAGTCTCGGGGACGAGTTTCAGATGACTTGTGCTGGCGCGGCGACGCTTGCGTTTCTTTGGCTTGGGTTCATCGTCGACGGAATCCGTGGTGCCGGACGACGTCGCAACGGTCGCTTCCGAGTTGCGCACGCTGAGTGTGTTTGTTTTGGATCGGTTTTCGGATCCTTGGTGCTGATCGGCGCTGTCCGCTCCCAGATCAATCAACCCTGGGTTGTGCGGCTCGGTGGGGGCTATCGACACAGTTGGCTCCTATAAGGCATCCACATCGGCGGTCATGCCGACGTGGGCTGTTTGTGTTCCATCAGTCTTACCGTGATTGTCGCACCTTTCCGCCGACCAGCCATCGCGGACGGTGTGAAGGGCGCGGTTCAAGGCAGCAGCGGTAAAAGACACAGGATATAAGCTCTCAAAATACCATAACTTGGCGAAATAGAAACCGATCGGAGTCGTTTCCTCAAACGTACCTGTCTCGACCCGATCCATCAACCATTGCAGTCCGCGAGTTGCCGAGTCGTGGCTCTTTTTGTCGGAAAGGAGAACCTCGACAGCGAGTGCGGTTTCCTCGACGCTCGATTCAATCTCGATCGATCCGCGCCCGCCCCTGCCCTCGCCTTTGTCTCCGCCCCCGCCCCATCCACCGTCAGTGTTTTGATTGCTGACAAGCCAATCGAGCGCACGACGCGCCGTCTGATCCTGAAATCGAGCGGTGTCGCGGTAGGCGGCCAAGACTCGCGATGTTCCGTAATTCGGGTTTTCGTCATTGTGTACGAATTGGTTTCCAAACCACAGCGGCAGCCACGAGCCGTCGTCTCGCTGCGAGTTTCCAAGATACTGGAATCCCGTCACGATCGCTTCTTCGGTCCGTTTGCGAAGTCGCACGTCGGCCCGCCGACCGCTCGGATGTCGCAACCATGCGGCCAGTGCCCGAATGACATGAGCTGAAATGTCGGACGCGCTGCGGTCGAATGGTTGAGTTCCCCAACCACGGCAAAATGTCGGCCAGCCCCGGTCTCGGTTTTGCAGATCGAGCAACCAGTTCACGCCATTGGCCAGCGAAACACACTCCTCATGCGGAATCTTGGTCCCTGAATCGTTCGATCGCAGATTCAATAACGCCAGAATCGCGCCCGGCGTGTCGTCGCCATCGGGAACTCCGCCTGGAAGATCCGTCCAAGCCCAGCCACCCGGGTCGGCACTCGTGTAGGGATGCAATTCTCGGTACTGTTGGTCCAACAACCAATTCCGAATCGCCGGTCGCTCGATGTGTGGAACATCTTCATTCAACGCGTTGACCGACAGAGTTGTCACCCACGTTGCCAGATTCGTATCGATCGGCCAACTGCCATCATCCAAGACAGAATTGCAGAGGAAGTCGACGGAGCGCCGCGTCACGGGATGATCGCCAAGTCCCATGGCCGCCAGACTCATCGTTACGAAACTCGTCAACGGTGCAGCTTCCAGGAACCCGCCGTTGGGCGGTTGAATTCTTTCGAGAACTTTCAGGCTGCGAGCAACCACGGACTTTCGAACCACGCGGCTGATCGGATTCCACGGCTTCTTATGGAAAAAACGAACCTGCCCAATCGCGATCAATGCGGGCAACGCATAACTGACGACGGGCAGCCGAATGGCTTTGTAAAACCGTGCCGGAATGCAGGCCAGTTCAAACGGCAGCGGGATGACATGTTTCCAGTCGACTAATCCTGCCAACGCGCAATGAGTCAAAATCGGGATCGAGAAGGTTCGGTCTTTGCCGTACCGTTTCAGAACGGCGGCAACTCCGCCAACGCGGTCGATATACGACTTCGCCAAATCGACTTGCTGTTGGTATTGAGCGGTGGTGGCGGTCGCGTGAAAGACGGCATGTGCCAGCATGGTCGTCGAGATGTTGCTCAGACTCTTGACCGTGTCGCCCCAACCGCCGTCATCGTTTTGGTGTGACGCGAGCCATTCCAGCCCGCCGTCGACCAGTGGTTTCAGGCGGTGGGTGGCTGATGCCTGGCTTTGCCGCCGCACAAGTTCCAGAGCCATCGGTCACCAGCTTCGACAGCAATGCCGATCGGACCGTGTCGTAGCAACGTTCGATTCGTGATTCAGTAATTGTCACAGATCAAGATCATCCAGACCGTCAATCAGGTCATCCAACTCGTCGCGTTGCTGAGCCACGCCTTCCGATTGGCGCTTGGGAATGCCGACCGCCATGCCGACCGCGTCGCGGCCGTCGGCGACCAGTTCAGTGTCACGTTCGGAGACGGCCATTTCCAGAGCCGATTTGTCCGAACCGCCAAACAATTTGGAGAGATCGATCTTCAAACCGGCAACTTCTCCGGCAGCGCCCGCAATCGCGGGCGTCTTATGGCCGGGAAACACGATTGCGTTTTCCGGACAAACGCGGCTGCAAGCGGGGCAGCCTTTCTTGCAATTGTCTTGTTGCTCGACCAAAATCCGATCCAGTTTGTCGACGCCGTAAACGCCAAACAGGCAGAAATCGATGCACTCCATGCAGTTCGTGCAACGGGTGTAGTCGATGACCGGATACCATCTCCGCTTTGTGGATTCCGGAGCAAACTGTGCGAGTTCGGCATTGCCGTTCGAGGAACCGTTGCCTTCGTTCTTGATGGCCGCCAGTTGTTTTTCCGGCTGAAGATATCGTTGAAGTTGATCGGCCTTGGGAGTCCCCTGAATCCAATTCATCAAGTCAAAAGTTTGGACGGAATTCTCTTGTGAAATGCGGCGGATTTCATCGAGGTAGACGTTGGCGTCGGCATGAGTCCTCAGATCAATGCAATACAGTTTGCGATTCGGTACTTCGACCGGTCCGATTGCTTCGCTCGATGCTTGCTGTTCTTCTTTTTCTTCGACGCCTTCATCGTCCTCGTCATCTTCGGCAATCAGCGTGATGCCTTCTTGTCCTTTGACACCGGCGCGATCCAGAATCCAGCGGCTTCCGCGTGGATAAAGCCACGACAGCACCACCAAATCTCCCGGTACGGATTTCAGAAACAACATCCCGGTGTGGTCGTGTGTCAGATCGTAAAGGTGGGGCACCAACGACACATCGACGTCCGAGTCCATGATCAACGCGGCAGCCAATTCTTCTTCGAGCGTCCGTTTCGCCGGGTTTTTGCCTTGATGCTGCGAGACAACGACGGTGATTTTCTTGCCGGCCATGATTCGTGTTCCTCGATGAGCAAATTGAGCGGCAGGGCGTTAGCGCCGATTAGTCGTAACGCGAAGCGTAAGTTCTGAAGTTGCGCTGTTTGAAGCCGCGGAGCGGCGATAGCGAATAGCCTGGGGCGTAAGCCCCAGTTTTTTGGGGGACAATTTATTCCGTGAGCCCCGGAGGGCAACGCCGTGACGGGTTTTCTGTAGCCGGATTCGCAAGAATTCGGGCGATTCGCGTTCCAAGTCCCGAAGTCTTTCGACTCCGGCTACGCCAGAAACCCTTGTTCTGACCGATAATAAATCCGTCACGGCGTTCCCTTCCGGGGCTAAGACCTCGTTTTGCTCTGGTTTCCTGGGGCTAGCGCCGTGCCGCTCACTTCAATTGGTTTTGTTTTCGTTCCTAAACGGAAATCAGATTCCCTAGTTGATCTGGCCTTTCAGCATTCGCTGAGTTTCTTCCCAACCGCCTTCCAACACTTGCAGGTAGTCTTCTGGAGAAAGAGGTTGTCCTTGAGTTTCAAACTGATACAGCCAACCCGTGCCATAATTGTCCGTGTTGATGGTCGAAGGATCGTCCAGCAGCACTTCGTTGAATTCCAACACCTGTCCTTCGAACGGAGCAAACAATGACGACAATGCCTTGGAACTTTCGATCTCGCCGATTTCCTGTTTCTTCCGCACAGCCGTGTTCGGATCGATTGTCCAATCGAGAAAAAACACATCCTGAAGCAATCGAACGGAATAAGCCGTGAACCCAACTCGATAGGCTGACTCTTGTTGTTGCAGCCATAAATGGTTTTCCGAGTACATCCGGTCTGTCGGAATGCGGGCCTCAAAATTACCCATCATGAAGACGAGGTCATTGGACATACCGGGGATGCTGTGGCGGGACAGAATAGGAAGGGAACCAAGCGAATTCGTTTTCTCATAGTAGAAAGGTTGCAACAGCCAGATTCAAGCATTCGGCTCGTGGTAAGGAATGTTCGTGACTGATCTGTTGAACTGATCGATCAAGCGAATGAGTTAGCCGTATCAGTTGAACGTAGCGACGGCCGACAATCTACTCACCGGCCAAAATACGGTTCCAACTCACGGCTGTCTTGCGCCGGTGTCATCCGGCTGACGGAGAACACCATCAGGCCGGATGCCGTGAATCCGTAGATGAATGGATGCAACTCAATCAAGAAATCGAGCGGCCGAAACAGGTCCATCAGCACGAACGTGATGGCTCCGCAGACTAGCCCCGCGATGACTCCTTGCGCCGTGGCACGTTTCCAGAATAACGTCGCCAGACTGGGCCAAAACAGCGCGGACGCTCCGCCACCGACATAATAGATCACCAACGGTTGCAAGAACGGCGGTTTGGTCAACGCCATAAAGAAGACGGCCAACCCGACAACCACCGTTACCAAATAACTAAGATGTTTGATAGTGGTCTCGCGGATGCTTGGGAACCACGACTTTTGGATCAAGTCTCGCACGACCGACGCGCTAATGACTAAGAGTGCTGAATCCACGGTCGACATTACCGCCGCGAACGGCGCTGCGATTAACAATCCTGCTAGAATCGGCGGAGCGACTCGTTTTGCCAATTCGGGCACGGCCTGATCGGAATCCACTGGAGCCAATCCGAGATCGAGCATGTGAGCGCAGTTCATCGTGATCAAGCTGCTGCCGTACATCAGTAAGAAATAGGGTGCCAATAACATCAGCGCGCGGCGTAGCGCTTTTGTGTCTCGAAAAGCCAGCATGCGAGGAACCGTTGTTGGCATCATAACGGAACCGAGTGACCGCAACATGAACATTGAAATGCCAACGCCAAATGGCAACCAGGGATCCGAGAGCGGTGAGCGACCTTCTTCTTCACTGGATTCCGAATTGTCATTCTCGATTTCCTCTGGCCCGGGCCCATACAGATAAGCGTGCTTCGCGGTATCAATCCCTTTTTTAATTGCTGCGGGATCCTCACGAGTCATCAGATTCCGAGTCGCATTCTCTAGGCCGCCAACGGCATGGACTGCCAATGGCACGAGCATCACGATGCCGACGATCATGACGATCCCCTGCAACGTGTCGGTCCAGGCAACGGCGCGGAAACCACCATACGTTGTGTAAGCGACAACCGATGTTGCGAACAGGATCAATCCCATGTAGTAGCTTGTGTCGAGCATACTCGCCAGGATTCTGGCACCGGCGATAAACTGAGCCAATAGATAGACGGACGTGACAAATACAATCACAATCGGGTAAATTACGCCGATCGCCCGACTTTTGAATCGCTCGCGCAACAAATCGACCAGAGTTAGCGCGCCGGTCTGTCGCGCCAGACGGTTGATTCGTTTGCCGACAATACCCAAACCCACCAAGGCCGTGATGGTCGATCCGCTGACCCACATCGCCATCGACCAGCCGTACGAGTACACGAACGACGGATACCCCAAAAACGAACCGCCGCTGGCCAACGTGGCGACCCAAGACATGGCCAACACCCATGCTCCGAACGAGCGACCGCCAACATAATACTCAGATTCAAATTCGGATTTCTTCTGATACCGGTGCGCCCAAATCGCGATCACGAACACGCCGATCATGTACGCGAAGAATGGCGCTAAGATGTACTTGTCGCGTTGGCCGATTTCGAACCAAGCGGCAGTGTCAGAAGGATCAGTCACGTTTCGAGGAACTCGTTTTGATCACGGTTGGGTTTGACTGAGCGATTCCGGTTCCCGGTTTGGAAAATCCATGTACGGTTCGTCTTCTTTCATCATGAAGATGGCAAACCACCAGGTGACTCCGATCAGCACAAACCACGGAAGCAGCAATCCCCAACAGACCCACGCCGGGATTCCAAGAATGAGCGACGGATCGTCCGGGCGATTTTCAACGGGGACATAACCCATCAGCCCGATCGTTGTGCCGACGTAGAAAAGAGTGATCAGCCATGTGACAATGACGAATCGTGCTTCCTTCACGCATTGGCGAAAATGGCGCGACTGAGTTTCCAGAAATTTCTCGTCATGGTTTGAATCTGGCATGACTGAAGTCCAAGTCGAGAAGCCCGGCTAAAGCCGGCTAAAATACATTTGTTTGCCCACATTCCACCGGCTGAAGCCGGTGGCAGACACTGGGTCGGCGGAAGCCGACGTTGAAAGAATTACTTGACGGCTTCGAGCTTAAGGACGGGCGGGAGATTCCTCAACGCTGTTCAAGATTTCTGCGATGTGCATGATGCGGATCGGTTTGCCGTCGCGGCGGATGAGGCCGTCCAAGTGCATCAGGCATGACATATCGGCGGCCGTAAGGATTTCCGTGCCGGCTTGTTCGTGATCGTGAATCCGGTCGCGCCCCATCATGCACGAGACGGCTTCTTCGGCAACGGCAAACGTGCCTCCGAAACCGCAACACTCGTCGGGGCGGCTGAGTTCCGCGAATTCGATGCCTGATAACGATTCCAACAACCGCCGGACTTTGCTGTACGGCTCGCCCACGATTTCGGTGGAACTTGCCATCCGCAACTCGCGCAATCCGTGGCAGCTTTGATGGATGCCGACTTTGTGAGGAAAACGGCCTTCGATGCTGTCGATCTTGAGTACATCAGTCAGGAACTCGCAGAGTTCGAACGTTTTGTGTTTCAGCTCGTCAAAGCCGTCAATGCCCGCCAGGAATTCGTCGTAATGGTGCCGCACCATCGCCGTGCAACTTCCGGACGGACACACGACGTACTCGTATTTCTGGAAGATGTCCAGGAATTGTCGCGCAAGCGGCCGAGTTTCCTCGGTCAATCCGGTATTGGCCATCGGCTGGCCGCAGCAAGTTTGCGCTTCGGGGAATTCAACCTCGACACCAAACCGCTCGAGAACATCGACAGTCGCCATGCCGACTTGTGGAAAGAGCTGATCGATGTAGCACGGAATGAAGAGTCCGACTTGCATGGCAGGGGAAGGCACGAGTGCGAGGAATCCAGAAGCGGAAACAAACCTGGCCGCGAAGCCGTTCGACGAATCAACTCGAAATCAGGTCCTTGCGAATATTCAGCAATTCGTCGAGGTGAGTGATCTCGAGCACGCTGCGGACGTCCTTGTTGGGATGATACAGATGAACCTCGACGCCCAAATTGTGAACGGCTGCCAAGACGGCGAGAATCCAACTGGTCACCAAACCGAC
>CAUZVF010000207.1:0-7643 GCA_963582955.1 Planctomycetota bacterium | reverse complement strand
CGCGCGCCTCGCTTCGCCGCCAAGAACTGGTGATCGCCCGCGACCGAGCGAACTTGCAGCAGGGCGTACACAGCTTGGTACACACTCTGGCGGGCAACATCCGGAATTTGGATCAGTTCTACGAGCAGTACGAGGCTCTCAAGAAGGCTCGCCTTGCCGCTCGCGACAATCTGAGACGGCAATTGGCCGCAAGAAATCGCGGCAACTTCATCTTTCTGAACCTCATTCAAGCCATCACAAGTTGGGGCAACGCCGTCAGCGCCGAGGCACAGTTGTTGTTGCAGTACAACAGCGAGCTGGCCAACCTTGAACGTCAAACCGGCACAATCCTGGAAACGCACGGCGTTCGCTTCTATGAAGAACGCTATCGTTCCATCGGGCCGTTGCATGTCTTCCACAGCGACGAATGCTATCCCGAAAGCATTCATCCCGGTCCCAACAGCGAGCGGTATCCCAAGCGTTCCGAGCCGACCGAAAACACCTTCGACCTCAGCAACCCGATCGACCGCGAAGAGGATCCGAAGCCTCGAAAAAGGGATCCACGCCCGCCGTTGCCTCCGTTGATACCGGAACCGAAACCGAACGACAATCCGCCGAAATGATATTCCACATTTTTGAACGCCGCCATCGGGACAAGCCCCGTGGTGGCCTAAACTTCAAGCGGTCAGGAATGACGCATTTGATCGTTTAACGGCAAGCCGAAGGCGACGGTTTTTCCGCCACGCAGTCGCCTTCGGCTAGCCGTTAAACGAGCCATTCTTTGCCGCGAGCAGCATAAACTATTAAATCGAATGTGTTTCTAGCCCGGCCTTCATTCACGGTGCCGCTGGAACAAGCGCAGTAGTGGCCAACGTCACCGGTTTTGAAACGACATCTACTCGTAGCGCAACGCGTCGATGGGATCGAGTTTGCTCGCGCGGCGAGCGGGGTAAAAACCGAAGAACACTCCCACGGCGGCGGCGAAGAGCATCGCAATCAGCGCGGCGGGAATTGAAATGATGATCGGCCATTTCGTCCCACTGGTGAACGAGTTGATCAGCGTGGTAGCGCCGGCCGAGGCCGCGATACCCAGGCTCAATCCGATGATACCGCCGATGCTCGACAGAATGATCGCCTCGACCAGAAACTGTCGCAGAATGTCGCGGCCGCGTGCGCCCACCGCCATGCGAATGCCGATTTCCCGCGTCCGCTCGGTGACCGAGACCAGCATGATATTCATGATGCCCACGCCGCCGACGATTAGCGAGATTCCCGCAATCGACGCCAGCATGGCAGTCATCGTTCCCATGATGACTCCCAAGATGTTGGCAATCTCGGTTGTGTTCTGCACTCGAAAATCCGGCGGTTCGCCCGGGTTGATCCGGTGCCGCTCGTGCAACAGACCATTGATCTGATGCTCGGCTTCGGACATCAGCGCGATACTGCGCGCCGAGACCATGATGGCGTGCACATTGTCAAAGCTGGATCCTTGCAGCCGCTTGCGGACGGTGGTGTAGGGAATCAAGATCACATTGTCTTGGTCCTCGCCGACAAGATTCGCTCCCTTCGGTTCCAAGATACCGATGATTTCGAGCGGAATGCTTTTGACACGGACGGTTTGGCCCATCGGGTTGGTTGTCTGGAACAGCTTCTCGACCAGCGTCCGCCCCACGACGCAAACTTTCGCCGCCGAGGCAACGTCGCTCTTGGTGAAAAAGCCCCCGGAGCGCACCGGCCAACTGCGGACGGTCAAATAGTCAGCGCCGACACCGAACATTTCGTTCGGTTTCCAATTGTTGTTCCGGTAAATGACCTGCCCCGACGTACCGACAATCGGCGAAGCGGCCAACACCGACGGGCACTCTTCGACAATCGCCTTCGAGTCCTGAGCGGTCAGCGTGGGAGCCACCGATTGGCGGACGCCTCCTTGTTGCCGGCTGCCCGGCATG
Source organism: Planctomycetota bacterium (assembly GCA_963582955.1). GTDB lineage: Bacteria > Planctomycetota > Planctomycetia > Planctomycetales > Planctomycetaceae > CAUZVF01. The sequence continues at coordinate 5,715 of CAUZVF010000207.1, read as the reverse complement.
ACGACGATCACGTTGATGCCCAGGCTTTGAAACTGTCCCTGCACCAACGCCCCGGCACTCTGTCCGATCGACACCATGGTCGTTACAGCGGCAATGCCGATCACGACGCCCAGCACGGTCAGCCCGGCCCGCATCTTGTTCTTGGCGAGTGCTCGCAGTGCGATCCGGATTGTGTTCACGAGTTGATCCGCAAATGGGGAGCAGCCGATCAATCAGTGTCGCCTTTCGCTCCGCGAAAGTTGCGCTACTTTCGCGGAACGAAAGGCGACGATGCGACAGTTAATGATCGTCCGTTCACAAAATCATTTTTCCGCTTTGATCCCGGTGACCAGTTTTTGTTCGTCCGTCAGTTCGCCCGACACGAGCTCGGTAAACTTACTGTCGCTAATGCCGGTCGTTACTTCAATCGCTTTCAGGAAATCACCGTCGACGACCCACACATGGCGGCGATGGCTTTTCCGGCCGGCTTCGACTTTGTCGCTGGCCGAGATCATCGAGTCAGAGAGGTTGTCGTCTTTGTTTTCGTCGTCGGAATCGAAATGGCTTCCGTCCAGTAGTTTTCGATCCTGCTCGCGAACGATCTCGCGCTTGGGAAAGAACCGCAGCGCCGCGTTGGGAATCTTCAGTACGTCGTCTTTGGCTTCGATTTGAAACGAGATTTTGGCCGTCATTCCGGGCAGAAGTTTTAATTCAGGATTGGGAGCGGAAATCAGGACGGGATAAGTCACGACGTTTTGCGTCGTCGTGGAACTCATGCGAATTTGCCAAATCGTGCCGACAAATAGGTCTTCCTGATAGGCGTCAACGGTGAATTCGACCGGTTCGCCACGTTCTTTGGCGGCGCGAATCAGACCGATGTCGGTTTCGTCGACCGAGGCGAACACGTGCATTTCTTTCCGCATGTCCGGAGCGACAACGAACAGCTCTGGAGTCTGAAACTGCGAGGCCAGCGTCTGGCCCGGATCAATCTTGCGATCGATGATGATCCCGTCGACGGGCGAGGTGATTTCCGTGTATTCCAAATTGAGCAGCGAATTCTTCAAGTTCGCTTCCGCCGATTCGATCGTGGCCTCAGCCACCTTGCATTGCGCCTTCAACGAACTCCGGTTGAATTTGTACTGGTCCAATTCGCTGTCGGAGATGAAGTCACGGCCGTCGCCGCGCAGAGCCAACGCGCGTTCTTCGTTGTTTTCCGCCTGCGTCAGCAAAGCAACAGCTCGTTCCAGGTCGGCCTTGCGCGTCGCCAGAACGGCCCGGTCCCTGGCGACCACGGCCTCATAGATGCGAGGATCGATCTTGGCCAGCACGTCGCCTTCCTTGACTTCATCATTGAAATCGACATTCAGCTCGACGATGGGACCGGAAACAAACGATCCCACCTGCACTGACAGCACGGGCTTGATCGTGCCCGTGGAATTTCTGACCGAAACGATCCGCCCGCTCGTCACGGCGGCAGTCCGAAAGCTCGGCCGGTTCCGTTCCTTCCAGTATTTCTGCAACGGCGTTACCGCCGCCGCGCCAATACCTCCTAGGACCGCAAGTACCAAAAGTAATTTGACGAAGAATCTCATGTCGCGTCGTGACTCGTCGGTGAGGAACAGAACGGGGGTTGAACTTCTTCTTAAACCAATACCAACTGTGTTCGAGCAAAGTTTCAAGCGAGCGACGGGAATTGCAGACACAAACTGAGAATTCGTACTTCCCTCCTGGGACAACGACCATAAGTGTGTGGAACGGTGAATGCCGCGAGTGTATGCTGTCAGCATACGGAGACATGTTCCGTCCGCGCGGGGCGTGTCCTGGCGATTAACACGATCAGGAGAGACAGTCATGTCGAACAACGCAACACAAATCCCTCGGCGTCGTTTTTTGAAGACAGCGGTTTCGACGGCTGGTGCCGCGGTGCTGGCGCCGACAATTATTCCCAGTTCGGCTCTTGGACGGGACGGGGCCGTCGCTCCCAGCGAGCGAGTGGTGGTCGGAGGCATCGGCATCGGAAGACGGGGAGGCTACGACCTCGGCTGCTTCCTACAACAAGAAGACGTTCAGTTCGTGGCGGTGTGCGACATCAAGAAAAAACGCCGTGGCGAAGTCAAGAATATCATCGATAACAATAACGGCAATCAGAACTGCAAGACCTATCGCGACTTTCGTGAACTGCTGGACCGCCGCGATATCGATGCCGTGCTGATCGCCACGGGACCGAACTGGCATGCCACCGCCGCGATGACCGCCGCCAAAGCCGGCAAGGATATGTATTGCGAGAAACCCGTCACCAAGAACATCGACCAGAGCCTGATTCTGGCCGATACAATGCGTCGTACCGCACGCGTGTTTCAGGCCGGCACTCAGCGACGCAACCTGCCGCACTTCGCGTTTGCCTGCGAGCTGGCTCGGACCGGGAAGCTCGGAAAACTCAAGAAGGTCTTTGCCCACCCGATGGGAATGCAAGCACTGATGAGCGGCTGGCTGCCCGCCGAACCGGAACCCGACATGGATGTCGTCGATTGGAACATGTATCTCGGTCCGGCCGCTTGGCGTCCGTTCAATAAGAAACTGCTCGACGGTTTCAATTTCGAAAAAGGGGGCGGCTTTGTCGGAGCTTTCAACGGCGGCGGCGTTCTCGAATGGGGTTCCCATTGCGTGGATCTCTGCCAATGGGCGGTCGATGATTGTCTGCCACCTGTCGAGTACAACGCGCCGAAAGACGGGCACCTGGTCGCGCGCTACGAGAACGGCACGGAATTGATCTTCCGCGAAAAAGGCTGGATTCCTTTGGGCTCGTGCCCGGTGCGGTTCGAAGGCGAGACGGGTTGGGTCGAAGCGGGCGACAGCGGCAAAATGGTTTTGAGTTCGCCGGAATTGCTCGCCGGAAGAAAGGTCGAAGAAATCGGCGGTTATCCGGCGACATTCCACGTTCGCGATTTCCTCGATTGTGTGAAGACGCGCCGTCAGCCGAAGGGCAATGCCGACGCGGCTTGCAACGCACACATCGCCTGCCACGCGGCAAACATCGCGCTCCATCTGGGGCGGCAGGTGAAATACGACAATACAACACACAGGTTCATCAACGACGAACAGGCCAATCGCCTGCGATCGGAGGCTCTGCGCGAACCGTGGAGGCTGTAAATTGCCAGCCCGGACTGTAGCCGGAGTCGCAAGACTTCGGATTTTCGAACAACATCTGTTGCTCCGAAGTCTTGCGACTTCGGCTACCAGAAATACTTAATGCCCTGGACCAATACCATGCATACTCGACTATTCACTCGCCCTGTCATATTTTTTGCAGCATTGATTATCGCGGCCGCCACGTCGGCCCGAGCCGACGATCGAAACGCATCACCTGAGAAAGAAAAGGAACTGCTCGCACTTCTTCGCTCGGACGCGCCCGCGGCCGAGAAAGCGATCGCTTGCAAAAACCTGGCCATCCACGGATCGAGCGCGGCCGTACCTGAACTGGCGAAGCTGCTGCCCAACCCGCAGTTGTCTTCGTGGGCGCGGATCTCGCTGGAAGCGATTCCGGGATCGGCCGCGGATGAAGCGTTGCGGAAGGCGGCCGATGCGCTCAAGGGCCAACTTCTAGTCGGCATGATCAATTCGATCGGTGTCCGCCGGGATACGAACTCTGTCGATTTATTGACAGCGCACTTACAGGGCAAGGATGCCGAGGCCGCGTCGGCCGCGGCAGTTGCTTTGGGACACATTGGAAACGCCGCCGCCACGAAATCACTCCGACAATCGCTGGCGACCGCGCCCGCCAAGGTTCGTTCTTCAGTTGCCGAGGGCTGCGTGCTGTGTGCCGAGCGATTGCACTCCGAAGGAAAGTCTGCCAAAGCGGTCGAGATCTACGACGAAGTCCGCAATGCCGATGTTCCCAAACAGAGAATTATCGAGGCGACTCGTGGAGCGATTCTCGCTCGGAACCAGGACGGCATCCCGCTGCTGCTCGAGCAATTCCGGTCGCCGGACAAGAGGTTTTTTGAACTCGCACTGGGCACGGCTCGCGAATTTCCGGGCAGCCAAGTCGACAAGGCTCTGGCAACCGAGATGGTTCGCGCAATACCCGGACGGGCTGCCTTGATGGTCCAGGCCATGGCCGACCGCAAGGAAACCGTTGTGCTGTCCGCAGTGCTGAAAGCCGCCGCGCAAGGCCACAAACAAGTACGTTTGTCAGCCATCGACGCGTTGAGGCAGGTTGGAAACGATTCGTGCCTTTCCGCTCTGCTAGAGATGGCGCTTGAAGCCGACGCGGAAATCGCGCAAACGGCGAAAGAAACGCTGGCCAATCTTCCGGGCGAGAAAGTCGACGCGCAAGTCGTCACGCTCCTCCCCAAAGCCGAAGGGAAAGAGTATCCGCTGCTGATCGAACTGGTCGGGCAGAGACGCATCGACGCCGTGCCGCTGCTTCTGACGGCGTTGGAACATTCTGACCAAGCGGTACGCCGTGCCGCTTTAATTTCCTTGGGCGAGACTGTCGCTCTGAAGCGGCTGTCCGTGCTGGTGTCGCAGGTTGTTGCTCCGAAGCATCCCGAGGATGCAGTGGTGGCTCGGCAGGCACTCAAGGCGGCGAGCATCCGCATGCCGGACCGCGACGCGTGTGCCGCCGAACTCTCGGCAGCCATCGACCGCTCATCATCCGCGATGACGAAGAATTCGCTGCTGGAAATCCTCAGTGACGTGGGAGGCAAGCGGGCCTTGCAGACACTTGCCACCGCGGCGAAGAGCGACGATCCCCAACTTCAGGACACCGGAAGCCGATTGCTCGGCAAGTGGAATGGCGTCGACGCAGCGCCTGTTCTGCTGGATCTGGCAAAGACCGCGCCGGCGAACAAGTACAAAATCCGTGCCCTGCGAGGTTACATTGGTCTGGTCCGGAAATTCGCAATGTCACCGCAACAGCGCGCCAAGATGTGCCAGACCGCGATCGCGGTCGCGAGTCGGCCGGCCGAGAAAAAACTGGTGCTGGATGTGCTAAAACTCCACCCCAGCACGGCGACGCTCAAGGTCGCCATCAAGGCCATGCAGGATTCCGAGTTGAAAGACGAGGCCACTGAAACCGTGCTCGTCATCGCCCAAAAGCTCCAAGGTAAGGGAGCCAACGTGAGCAAACTGCTCTCGAGCGCGGGTCTCAACAAGGTGAAGCTGGAAATTGTCAAAGCGGAATACGGAGCCGGCGCAACCCAGAAAGACGTGACCGCGGTGATCCGAAAGCAGGCCGGTGACTTGCCCCTGATCACCTTGGCATCGTCAAGTTACAATGCCAGCTTCGGCGGCGACCCGCTGCCGGGACGTGTGAAACAATTGAAGATCCAGTACCGCATCAACGGCAAGGCCGGCGAGGCGTCGTTCGCGGAGAATGCTCTGATCATTCTTCCCATCCCGAAGTAAAGCGCCGCCGTGATCCGTAAGTCAAGAATGCCAATTCGGCTCCGCATGACGCCAGATTAGTCAAGCCACCAATGCAGTACGTTGGTTTTGCTCTTCTGATAAGCGTGTGAGGCCTGAATCAAGAGGCGACCCTTGGATTGGTCGTTCCTCGCGCCGACGACAATGCTGTTGGAATACGCACCCGAACCGCCTTCCAGCATTCTTAAATAGACGCCGTCGTCCCACTTCACTCCGTCGGCTGACGTCACCATCGAGTATTCCCGAGCGATCGTGCTGAGACGCGTGAGTACTCTGTCAACGTCATTGACCGAATCGGCGACGCTTGCC